>NZ_JBNHEP010000053.1:0-7449 GCF_050015995.1 Dapis brunnea BLCC-M229
AGTTGCTCTTGGCAGTTATAATCATTCCCTACCCCATCATATTGAGTGGATACTAAAACGCATAAATTCGTTTGGACTAAAAGCATCTAATTGAGATGAATCACTAGGTTGTCCACTACGGATACCAATACCAGGTTTGTTTCCACCTTTTTGAAGGATGTCAGCAGAGCCAATGATATTTAAGGGAGCATTTGCGTTTGCACCACTAGAGTGAACGCCAGCAGTAACTGTCAATTCTAAGCCATTCCCGAGATTATAAAATAGTGAAGACACATCTGGACCAGGCCCTGCAAAGTCCTGAGATTTAATCAGGGTAACAACCTGAGGTACTTTATCTATGCTTAGACTTGCAGCAACTGTAGTGGTTTCTATCAGACTTTTATGTAAGTTATTCATTGAAAACTCCTACTAATATGAAATACGTTAATGTTTGCTACCAAAGATTGATAGGGAGATGGGAGACACACCCATAACCCCTCCCGAAAGTACCCCTACTGCTCCCACTCGTGGGAGAGGAAAATATGGGAAGATGGGGTGATATCATGTCCAAATAAGAGCGTGATTAAAAAAACTTTCTTCCTTCTAAGCTTTTCCTTCCTCCTCTCCTTCCTGCCTTCTGCCTTACTTCTTCCAAAGTGTAAGTGTTCAACCGGACATGATATGATAGGGAGATAGAGTGAAGGGATTCTTCTGCGATGGAAATCCTGACCGCAGTCCCCTCCAATCAATGAAGGGGATATTATGATGTTTTCTCAAGTCTTTTTAGGAGATTTTTCCTGCTCTTTACTTTATGAATTTTGAAGGGTTCAGTTTGCCCTTAAGAGTTGAAACTGCACCAAGAGTACCAAGAGCTATAAGGCTAAATATACTTATGTTTTCTGGTACATCTACAGCAACCTCAATTTCCCTGATCCGATAGCTATTGTTGCGATCGTCAGTATAGAAATCGAACACTAAATCCTTGGCAGGGAATAGAGCATTAGTTCCGTCACCAGCAAAGTCAACACCATCACTGAAATCTACTAGGCGATCGGTTGGACCGGGAAATTCTGCTCCAGGAAAAGACCGGAGCGTATCACTTCCAAAAGTGTCAGTAATATGTAAATCAATCCCATCAATGCCAAGATCGAATTCGTCAACTCCTGGACCAGCCTTACTTGCAGCTTCAAAGATAGTGGATAGCAGAGTCACTTCTTTATTAAAAGTAAAACGCAGAAATTCGTCTGGACCAAAGCTGTCTAGTTAAGATGAGTCAAAAAGTCTGCTACGGACACCAATACCAGGACTGCTTCCACCTGTTTGCGAGATGAGAGCAGAGCGAATGATATTTAAGGGAGCATTTGCGTTTGCACCACCAGAGTGAACACCAGCAGTAACTGTCAATTCTAAGCCATCACCTAAATCGTAAAATAGTGAAGGTACGTTTTGACCAGCCCCTGCAAAGTCCTGAGATTTAATCAAGGTAGCAGCCTGAGACACTTCACCTATGCTTAGACTTGTCGCAACCATGCTGGTTGCTATCAGACTTTTATATAAGTTTTTCATTGAAAACTCCTAATTAATTTGTTCTGAATCAACAATAGCGAATGCAATCAAAATAAAGCAATAGCAAATCACTATCTTTACTGAATCTTTATCTAGCAAATATATGTAGAGATATTAGTTTTTCAAATGTTTCTAAATCTTAGATAAAACGATAAAATTTTCCTCTGTTTCAACTAACATTTGAATCATTAAAACTACCTAAATATAAGGTTTTAAGGATTTTTTTCTATTTGATTTAGAGATTACTTATGGTCGAAATTTTTATCACCAAAATTATTTTTGCTTTGGTTAAGTAATCAAATAAATCTTGCTGGTATATACCCTTTAGTTGTCAATCATAAATTAAGTTAATTAAACTAATTTTGTTTCTAATAAATGAGTTTAAAAGACCGGATTTTCTCCAAACATGGAAAAACCATATAACAACGGAGATACGTTGGAATAATAAGTAAAATTTATAGTATATTTCCACGGATACAAAGGCTTGTCTTTATCGAATCTTCATAAAACTTGACTGCTACTTGAAAAATAGGCCAATGTTAACTAGCTATCAGCTATCAGCATTTCAGCTAGTCTCCTGGATCGGAACTGCTTCTTTCAGAGGAGCTACCTCTTCCGTAGAAGAAATTAATATCAAATCGGGTAGCACTGGTGTAATTAGATAAAGAGTTTAGGGAGATGGGGAGATTCGGAGATGGGGAAATTCGGAAGAAGTAGCATTGTTGGTTTTGCAGAAATATTTAGAGAGTGATAATTATAAATTAAATATTATTCTGGCGTTGGTGAATCAAGCTATGAAACCTAAATTTTGCCAAATATAAAATGCTCAATGTTAATAGTTAGGCAATTAGCATTAATGTAAAATTAATACATAATCATAGCCAAAATCACCAACGCCTATTATTCTTATTGAGCTTAAGTCATCTCTTCAATCTAGGAAAACAAAGTCAGGGAAAATCCTCAGTAGTTCCTTAGAGGAAATACAAGAAAAGTTTCGGGATACGATGAACAGAATGTATATGTTGTTGACATTAAATAATCATAGCGACCAGAATAGAAGTTACAGTCATGCTTCTATTCATATTGATTTGAAAGCAGGAATTTTTTTTATAGAAATGAAATTAAAGAATCTGATATTGAAAATGAAAATGAACAAATTTTTTACGATATTTTCAAAGGAAAAAAAGATTTATTAACATGCTCAACTATACTTAGTGATAATGACAAAATCAAAGTCAAATTTTTTAGCGGTATGGATGCTCGAGGAAATATTATAGCGCTCCGCGCTAGGGAATAGGGAATAGGGAATAGGGAATAGTAAACTGTCAAAGGATTTCAGGATTTAGAGATGTCCTAACCTTTGCTTCGACTGCTATACTATAAAAATGGAAAATTTACTTTTCTAAAGATTTGGGAGCAGCGGTACGTTACATTTCATGCTTCGCACCCTACTAGAATGTTTCTAAATTACTCTGAGATTTCAACTCCAACTTGCACCTTCACTTCAACTGGGTGTTGTTGATACTGTTTCAATAATTTACCTGAAGTAGTATTGGAAACTTCTTCTTTTATTAAACTGCTAAATTTTAACTTCTGAGCTAATACATCCCGTTGATTAATCAAATAAATACTAACTAAAGTTAAACCTACTCCCACTGACTGCAGGGAACTTAAAACTTCTCCTAAAAAGAAATTGCCAAACAATAAAGCAAAAATCGGAGTTAGAAAAGTTAAAGCACTTAAACTCGTAAGATTTCCAGAAGAAGCAAAATAAAAGAATAAACCGTATGCGATCGCGCTGCCGAAAATAGCCGCATAACCCATAGCTATCCAACCATACTGATCGATATTAATCCACTGTTGAGACTCAAACCCTGCGGAAATAGCAAGTAATGGAACACCACCTAAAATCAAATGCCAACCAGTTGCCATAACTGGGTCATTATATTTGCAAACCCAACGCACTAATACTGTTCCTACTGCCATCGATAAAGATGCTAATAACATTAACCATTCTCCACTTTGAAACAGTGTATCTATTCCCAGAGATGCTTCTATTGTTTCTGGATGCAGTAAACTTCCGATCCATTCATCAGGTAAACCAATTAAACTAATACCGATAACACCAATACCTAACCCTAACCAACCCCAAAATCTAATTCTCTCTTGAAATAACCACAATGATAAAATAGCTACTGCTAGAGGTTGAGAGTCAATCATCACCGAACCTAAACCAGCACCTGTTCTGACTAACCCTTCAGCTAAAAATCCCTGAAACAAAGCACCATCTACTAAGGCAAATAATAAAATCCACAACCAAGCTAATTTACGTTGTGGTTGAGGTCTTCCCTGAATCATTCCTACGATTAACAATAATATACCTGCTGGTAATATACGCATTGCTGCCATAAAAAATGGTGTTGTCTGAGGAATCACACCTTTCATTGCTACCATTGCAGTTCCCCAGAAAAAAAAGGGAGCAATTAGTAAAAGTGGCGCAAAGGGAAGTTTTGAGTTAGTCAGTTTTAGCTGCATAAATTTATAAATTGGTGGTTTACTAAATTAGTTAATTTTTTGTTACATATTATAACAATTTTTAACAAAAATGTGTATGATTATTAATTGGCTAAATCATAAGGTAAAATATAGTAGAATGTCAAAATATTCATTAGTATTATTTTGATTGACAATTGTACTTTAATATGTTAAAGGCTAACAAAGTCTATTACTTTTGTATTTTGACCAAGACAAGAAATGAGGTCAGGACTTACGCAAAGAAACCGGGTTTTTAGGATAAATCGTTGTTTTTAACGGTGTTGCTGAAATTTTGGGATGAATATAAGTAGTGGGACAGGCATCCTGCCTGTTCCTGCCTGTCCGAAAATATCAATAACTGGCAAGATGCCCATTCCACACAAGATGCCCATTCCACAAAACTATTAAAATCATCCCGCAAATATGCAACGCCTTTTAACAATTAACATTGACGAAAAAAACCGGTTTCTCGGTTCGCCTGCGTAAGTCCTTAAAGTGATAAAAAAATCAAATTCAGTATTTCAACCCTCTGGTTTCAGCGCTTGGTACTGATAACTGTTAACGCCATTCCTCCGATAGGAGGCTTTTCATGTGCGTAGCAAACTGATAACTGATAACTGAAATAAAAACAGCATGATTTGGCCATTTAAGCCCCGATATCGTAAACAAATTGCCCGAATAGAAATTAATGGTGTCATTGCTAGCGACACCCGAAAACGAGTATTAGAAGCACTCAAAACAGTAGAAGAAAGAAAATTTCCGGCCCTGTTACTTAGAATAGATAGTCCTGGAGGTACTGTAGCTGACTCTCAAGAAATCTACAGTGCCCTGAAAAGGTTGCAAGAGAAAGTCAAAATTGTTGCTAGCTTCGGCAATATTTCTGCCTCTGGTGGTGTTTATATTGGTATGGGTGCCCAAAATATTATGTCCAACCCTGGTACGATTACTGGTAGTATTGGGGTAATTTTGCGAGGCAACAATATAGAACGTCTTTTGGAAAGAGTAGGAGTTTCTTTTAAAGTAGTAAAATCTGGACCGTATAAGGATATATTAGCCTTTGACCGAGAAATGACCGATCCAGAAAAGCAAATTCTCCAAGATTTAATAGATATTAGTTATCAGCAGTTTGTCCAAACCGTGGCTGAAGCACGAAATTTAGCTGTAGAAACTGTAAGAAGTTTTGCAGATGGTCGTATCTTTACTGGACAACAAGCATTGGAGCTAGGTGTGGTCGATCGTTTAGGTACTGAGGAAGATGCCCGGAAATGGGCTTGTAAGCTGGTAGACTTAGACCCAGAAAAGACTGAGAGTTGTACTTTAGAAAAACCAAAATCTTTATTAAATCGAGTTTTAGGCAATAATCAGGTATCATCAAAATTATCGGCTGCTCAAAACTGGGTAGAATTTGAAGTTTCTACCAGTGGCTTACCTTTGTGGCTGTATCGACCTTAAATTTAAGTACAAAACTGTTGATTGGGAGGATTTTGGCGTGGCGTGGCGAGTTCAAGCAATTCGTGGAGCAACTACAGTCTCAGAAAATTCTATAGAGGCAATTCGAGAGGCAGTGACGGAACTGCTAGATGAACTAGAAACCTATAATCAGATAGATCCAGAGCAAATTATTAGTACAACTTTCTCTGTGACTCGCGACTTAGATGCTATTTTTCCAGCAGCGATCGCCCGCCAACGTCCTCACTGGAATAATGTACCTTTATTAGATGTGCAGCAAATGCACGTTGAGGGTAGTTTAGAACGTTGTATCAGATTTTTGATTCATGTGAATATGCCGGAAACTCACGGCCAGAAAATTGTGCACACCTATTTGCGAGGGGCGAAAAATCTGAGACCTGACTGGGTAGCTAGATAGCAAAAAGTAGCTCTCTTCTGTGAGTTTCAGAGAGAGCGATCGCTACATTTAATTATAAAAAGGATTTATACTAAATCCTATTGGTATTATTTAGGTGAAAACACTAAAATTAGGGTATTGCTGAAATGTAATGGTAAGTAGCTGAAGGTAAAATTGAAAAACTTATGTTTAGCGTTGATACTTAATCTAAAAATCATTACCACTCAGCAACGCTGGATTTCCTAGAGATCCATTAACTACCTTTGAAATATAAGTTTTATCTAAACCACTTTCCCTTGAAAGTTCATTTTGAGATTTAAACCGTTCTTAAAAACCTATGATAATCTATAGAAATCTATAATTATCTGTTCTATTCCTGCTTTATTCTGTCAACGTCGGCGTTATCCAGTCCACAAGCTGCCACGGTCAAACTGACCGCCGAAGCTAGTGCATTAGGCTTTCCTGCGGAATGCTACGCAAACGCTAAGACACCCTACCAGACTCTCTTAAACAAGAGCGATCGCCCTCACGGGGTGACAAGCGCCTCAAAATTATTGTGGTATAAGGGTTTAAAGGATGTAAACAAGGGTGAAAAATTGACTGGTTTTATGATAGGGGATAATCATTATCAGTGATGGTGTGGGTGAGCTTCGCGATACTGTTGATGAACTTAATAAAATAGATAGATTCGCGAATATTATCCGCGAATCTAGTAGTTCACTCCGATCTCTTTCACGGTGATCAAAACTCCGTTCTCTATCCACACTTAAAATTGATTATTAAGTCAATCATTGAAGCGTGATCTCATTATTGGCTCTGCCCCTAATAATTGCTAGTGCCAAGCTCCGAAATCTATGCTATGACTATAAAAATGGGCGATTGACTGACAATTATTATTCATTCTATTTGCTGATTGTCACAACCTTTCATGGTGTGTTGTCACTCTTTGATATCGCTCGCTAATCAGGAGCTAACTGGGCAAAAGAAGCCTTGCGAGTTTGAGCCAATGGTACACCTTGAAACCAAGCTTCGAGGCGAATCATGTTCATTGCAGTTGCGCTCAATATATGTTGTAAATGAACTTTCTCCAAACCTATATAACGGGATTTGCGCAAACCATTACCACGAACACCTTGAGAAATTGTACCTTCGACTCCAGCACGTTGATTGTATTGTTTTTTTAACCATTTTTTGTTTGTTTGCTGTTTTCGTCTTTTGACAATAGCCAGATGTTCCTCTTTTGGGTGCAGAGTAATTTCTCTAGGCTCGGTTGCCGAGCGTGTACATAGATGACGAAATTGGCATTCTCGACAAGCCTTTTTTGGAAATTTAACTCCAATAACTGTATTATCCCATTTATCGTATCCACTCAATATGATGGGGTAGGCAATGATTAAAACTTCCAAGACCAATCAAATGGATTGATAAAATAGGGAGCGATCGTATCGGCTCAATCAATAAGGGTAGGCAAAAAAGAATAAAGGATAAAGAATAACAACAGAAGAACACAGAAGGTTATAGAA
>NZ_JBNHEP010000054.1:0-12218 GCF_050015995.1 Dapis brunnea BLCC-M229
AAATCAAATTTTCATTGGCAGGAAGATTTGCCGATTTCCACTTTTGAGTAATAGACTTATCCCCTAAACCAATATTTGTATTGGATAAGGTTTCATCAGTGGAATTAGTTTCAGGAAAAATATTATTGTTCTTGTTTTGCAAATCCTGCTTTGCAATGACAGAAGAATCTTTTGGTTTTTGTAGAGTTGGAAATACGGGAGTAATGACTGTTATGTCTGGCAGATGAGTGCCGCCATTGTAGGGATTATTTAAAACATAAACATCTCCTGGTTTGAGGGTATCGCCTTTTTCAGAAATTACAGCATTAACACTTTCGCTCATGGAACCTAAATGTATGGGAATGTGAGGAGCATTGGCAACTAATTGACCGTCTTTGTCAAAGATAGCGCAGGAAAAATCTAGTCTTTCTTTGATATTTACTGAAGAGCTAGTGTTTTGTAATGTAATTCCCATTTGTTCGGCGATCGCTCGAAATAGGTTATTAAATATTTCTAGCATTACAGGGTCTGCTGAAGTTGGAATCTTGTTTTGAGATTTGCGGGTTAATTCTGTTTTAGTTTCTGAGGTTTTGGTGCGGGTTAAAATTAGGTAATTTTTGGTATTTAATTCTGCTTGCCATCCAGGTTCGATAATATTGGTTCCGGTTTTTTCAATTATTAAGGCAGGACTATTAATTTTGTCTCCTGGTTGTAAATTTTCTCGGAGATAAATAGGAGTATCATGCCATTTTCCGGCTGTGTAGATTTGTGTTGTTGTAACTGGAGTTGTAGGAGATTTTTTGGTGGGAGATTTTTCTATTTCTTCAGGAGTTTCCATTTGCTGAATAAGTTCTAGAGAAACTGCTTCAACTATTAAGGATTTTTCCGCCATGACAAATCCATATCTTTGTTGATGAGCTGTTTCAAATTCAGCTTTTATTGTGGAGATATTTTCGGCAAAGTCTATAATTAATGTTGAGTCACTTCCTTGATATTTGAGGTGAACTTTGGATAATACAGAATGGTAAGAAGTAGATTCTAAATCTGGATTTTTGGAGGAAGAGCTTTCTGTTAGTAACTCTTGTTTTGCTTCAGTTTTTAGCTTGGTAAAAATTTGATTTAACTCTGGCAATAATTCTGGAGTTAGTATTTTTTCAACCGCCTTTTCTTTCATCACTCGAATATCTGCTAATCCCATGCCATAAGCTGATAAAACTCCGGCGTAAGGATGAATAAATATTTTTTTCATGCCCAAAGCATCAGCAATTAAACAAGCGTGTTGTCCTCCCGCTCCACCAAAACAACAAAGAGTATATTCCGAAATATCATAACCTTTTTGTAGAGAGATTTTTTTAATTGCATTTGCCATTTTTTCTACAGCAATAGCTAAATATCCACTTGCCACTTCTTCCGGTTTTTTACCATTACCTATTTCTGCTGCTAACTGAGTAAACTTTTCTCTAACAATCTCCAAATTTAAAGGTAAATTTCCCTCCTGACCAAAGACTTTAGGAAAAAATTCTGGCTGTATTTTTCCCACCATTACATTACAATCTGTGACTGTTAAAGGTCCGCCTTTTCCATAAGCAGCAGGTCCGGGATTTGCTCCAGCAGATTCAGGTCCGACACGATAACGGGCACCATCAAAAAATAAAATTGAACCTCCACCAGCAGCCACAGTATGTATCGACATAATGGGAATTCGTAACCTTACTCCAGCAATTTCTGTTTCAAATTCTCGTTCATATTCTATTGTTTTATCTGCAGCTCCGGCGTAATGAGCAACGTCGGTAGAAGTACCACCCATATCGAAGCTAATTATTTTATGAAAACCTGCCATTTTACTTGTTTGAACTGCTCCAACAATTCCACCAGCAGGTCCGGATAAAATACTATCTTTGCCTTGGAATTTTTGAGCATCTGTTAAACCGCCGTTCGACTGCATAAACATTAATTTAACTAGCTGTCTTTCTGAAATATCGCGACTATTTAAAAGACCTTTTTGAAAAGTTAAAGTTAAATCTGTTTGATTATCTGTTCCTTCTCCCACTTCACCTTCTATTTCTTCTTTTTCAAAAATAGACTCGGTGGAATTTTGCTCTGGAGATATCTCCTCTGTTCCCGACTTATCAAAGAAGTCTAAAGAGTTACTAACTTGATTAACATATCGCCGTAAAATAGGTGATAAATAAGCATCAACTACAGTAGTATCTCCCCGACTAACTAATTTCATTAAAGGACTAACTTCGTGGGAAACAGATATTTGAGTAAATCCGATTTCTTGAGCAATTTCTTGAATTTGTTGTTCGTGTTTCGGGTAGCGATAACCGTGCATTAATACAATAGCACAACTTCTAATTCCTTCCTTATATGCTGTTTCCAGTTGAGAAATTAATTCCGTTGTTTGAAGTTGGATTATTTCTTCACCTTTCGCTGTATAACGTTCTTCAACTTCAATAACTTTTTCATACAACATTTCCGGTAAAATAATTTCTCTAGCAAAAATATTTGGTCGCTTTTGATAACCAATTCTTAGAGCATCTTTAAAACCTTTAGTAATAACTAAAACTGTGCGATCACCTTTTCTTTCCAATAAAGCATTTGTAGCAACAGTTGTACCCATTTTAATGACTTCTATTTGTGTTGAAGGTATAGGTTCATTTTGAGAAATTCCTAATATTTCTCGAATACCTTGTACTGGTGCATCAGAATAGCGGTCTGGATTTTCTGATAATAATTTATGAATAATAATTTTACCGTCAGGAGCTTTAGCAACTATGTCTGTGAATGTGCCGCCACGGTCTATCCAAAATTGCCAATGCTTATTAGTAATAGATGTATTAGTCATATTCATATTAATTTTAGGAATAATAATTATAGTTTTTTTAGTAAGAGATGTTAATAGTTATAGCTATACTAAATTATCTCTGATAATTTTATTCTACTTTTTATGATTATCTATACATACCAAGTGCAATTTGTCAAAAGACAGTGATATAGCTCAAGTCAGAAGTCATAATATTTCTCCATGAAGTTGCACTTACAGAAATTCGCACTGATGGTAAGATATAGTTTGATACTAATTTCTATTCCCTGTTCCCTAAAGTCCTAGGAGTTGGAGATTTTGGCTATGATTGTTATTTAATAGCGATTGCCTAACGATTAACTGAAAAGCATTTGATATTTTGCCAAATTTAGGTTTCATAGCTTGATTCACCAACGCCAAGTCCTAAAATTGTGTAACTCATTAACTCCAAAACTGCTGTAATAAAAGATAATAGCTGTCAGTAAAATTCAGGTCTGGCTAAGAATTATTTACGGCAATGGGCATGGATGGTGAGGTACAGTTGAAGACTAATCTCTCTTCCCTATTTACTAAAGTTACCTCAATAAACCCGAAACAGCTATAACTGCATTGTTCCAGTGAAATAGCTTAACTTCATTTTGATTGATAATTAATTTAACTATTGCGCAACAGTTTTTAGATTTTAGATAAAATACCTTGAGTAGCGATCCCCCTATTCCAGCTTGATAATTAATTTAACTATTGCGCAACGAAGTTGCACTTAATGGTACTTAGACATTTTCTGGGAGAAAAAATGGGTTAAAGTCAGTCTAGACAACGGAATTACATCTATGACCTAAAAATGGCTAGAACACTTACTGATTAAGGATTTATCCTTTTTTGAGGTAAAAGCCTCTGGGTCTATATTTGAGCCTATTTTTTGCTTCTATTTTGTTTAACTAGACAGTGCGAAGTTCTTTGAATAACTATTGCTAGCTAAGGCTTTCAGCAACTCAAGCTTAGAAACTATCCATTCATACCTGTAGGTGCTGTAAGCCCTTTCCAGTAAGACTTTCAGTCAGATAAGCAAATCGTTTTTTAGAAGAACTTTGTACTCTCCAGTTGTTTAAGTCCCATTAATAAAAGATAATAGCTGTCATTCAATAATTAATAATTAATAATTAATAATTAGGGTTTGGGCTCAAAAGTCTTTTTGTTGAGGTAGGTCGGAGGGAGTAGGGAGTAGTTAAGAATTAGGAGGAGCAGGGAGTTGTACAAGAGGTAGTCGTTCATCATAGCCACTTAAATTTTCTGCTTCGCGTTAGTGCAAAATGCTTAATTTTTCAGCTTTATTAACACAAAAGCTGGTACTTTTTTCAGACCATTAGTTTCTCAAACTTTCGATCTGTAAATGCTTTTATATTTAATCAGCAAGCCCTAATTAATAATTACCTCTTCTTAAAAAGAAGAGGTAAGGTTAAAAAGAAAAAAAGAAATTTTTTTCTCCTTGATAAGGAGAGGCTTTAAAGCTTCATTTTTCGGTAAAATTCATGTCTGGGTAAGAATTACAGCGCTTCCCGTTGTTATGAGGTACAAAATTTTAGGTTTGAGGGAACACTTAACTGGGAACAGGGAATAGGGAATAGGAAATAGAAAATAATAAAAACAACTGTACCTCATAGCTTCGGAAACTGCTGTATTAAGTGCATTGTTACGGAGAAATGGATCGGGGAATGTCCTAGCAGCCTTGGCGACGGCTATATATTGTTATCTATTCGGTCAAAAATCAAGTGTTGTAAAATTGTTTTATTCAATTGATTGGTAGTCAAGCAAAATTAATTATATGTTTTATGATTATCTGACTGGAGAGTAAAAAGTTCTTCTAAAGATTGGCTTTTAAGATTTGAAAGTATTACTAGAAAAGGCTTAGAGCTCCTACAAGTCTGAATGGAGAGCTTCTAACCTTGAGATTCCTGAAAGCCTTAGCTAGCAAAGTTATTTCAAGAACTTTCCACTGTCTAGTTATCTTAAGTAATTAGGTAAAATTATTTGTATATATATTACTTAGGTAGATTTTCTTTTCCCAACTTCATTTTCCCTATTCTCTATCTCTAGGAAATGTTAAATTAATTTGGCAAAGGTAATTATAATAGTGCTTCTATAGCAGTTCTTATATTAATGAGATACAGTATTTTTTTCTTTTCCCTATTCTTTATTCTCTAAAATCCCAAACTTGTGTATCTCACCAATTTTAAAATTGCTATATAAATTGATCATAATTCCCCTTCATGTAAAGTACCTTCAGAAATTGCCATTGCTTCTATATCTATTTCCAGATTTCTCTGATTACCCATTTCTCGTATCCATCTCAAAAGTGTATTTGCTAATCTTGTTGCTACGACAGTTCCTTCAAAATTAAAATCAGGATTTTGTAAACCCTTTCCCAAAATTTGCTTACCTATATCTGTAATAAAAACCAATACTGCTCTATTTTTTATCTCAATTCTAATTGCTCCTAATTTTTCTAATTCCTCATATACTCCTTGATATTTACCTATTTTTTTACCGTATTTTTTACGTTTAACTCTAGTAGTTAATTCACTTTTTTTTACTCCTATAGCTGTTTCTCCTTCTCCTCCTAAATCCCATAAAGTAAGTAGTAGACGAGTTTTATTTATATCCTCAACACTTTCTTCTCCAATATTTTCATTATCATGCCCTAAATTAATATTTGTTTCTGTTTCTAAACTATGATTTTCTGTTGACATCTCCAGATTTCCTTATATGTATGAAATCATTAATAAACGCCATTGGGTAGACTCATCTTTTTGTTGATTAAACCTGCCCACGACCAGTTAAATGATTAACCAATTTCAAATTAAAATTGAACTATGAGGAAAGACTCTAATAACTCTTAATTTGAAAATCAGAAATGCTTGTAGAGAGACAAACCTAAATATTCAATATTTTCTGTGCCATCTCTATACTTTGACGCATATCCTGTTCACAATTAATCAATGCAGAATCTTCTACATCTGTCAAGTCTATCTCTTATATCAAATCCGGTTGAATATTTATTATATAGTTGGGACAGATGGGGAGATGAGGAGGTGGGGAGATTGAATATTGAAGTATGGATAGAATTATAAACATATATTATATAACCTGCTTCTACATAACACTTTTCCAACTCCCTCACTTCCTTAACAAATAGGGAACTGCTAAAAAAATATTTTCCAAACCATATTGCCCTTGAAGATAGGTACTACAAGGTAAAAATTGATTTTGATTTCTGAATATCGACTCTACTATTACACTTGTAGATGTTTCTAGTGGTCTGTCAAGTTTGAATTGATGGGTATTTCAAAATTGAAAAGCTTATCAATCAAGACTTTTAAGAATTCATCACCCATCAAAATAAGTTTGACAGACCACTAGTGCACAGATAGATTGATTTTGATTTCTGAATATTGACTCTACTATTACACTTGTATGCACTTGTAGATGTTTCTAGTCCATAGATAATAGGTACTACCTGTTTTCATCAACTTGACAATTTCAGCCCCACCATTACGAATTCTTTCAACAATTCTGGCAATAGCACAATAAGTTTATTTTATTATTCCTAATTTTGACTGTTTCCCTATTTCCACACTCCCCCAATATCCCGCTCAAGAAAATGTAGAAAAATTTTTGAGATTTTCTATAAGTTATCTAAGTCGTCGAAGAACTTCACATAAAGTTAGCAGGAGTCTACAGTTTTAATTTCTGATTAAAAATAAGACCCCTGCTTTTGATATATTCTTAAAGTCTATGGAAAATTTTACTCAAATTCTTCTAACTGGTCTAGTCGCAACCAGATATTCGGAGTAGGTACTTTGCCAAATTTGACAAAAGCATAATCTCCCCTAGTATCTACAATTTCTCCCTTACTTTCAAATATGTAAGGAGGGAACCTATTGTCACTTGCTTTAGCTTCTAAACTATTTTCTAGTTTTTCTCGGACAACACGAACTAAACTACCTTTTTTAATGTCTGCCATATATGATTTCCATTTCTTGTCTTTATCTGTAATTAAATTCTATAGCAAATGAAAAAATCATACTCTGATTTGGCGTAGGCAAATAACTTCTTCTTTGTGAGTAAACAAACAACAGTTAATTAACATTCTTTAATTAACATTCTTCCTTCTTCATTATTTTTGACATTGAGGACAAAAATGGGTAGACCGCCCCGCTAGTTTAATTTTGGCCAAAGATGTATCACAAATTCGACATGGTTGACCGGCACGATTATAAACCCAAGCTACACCGCCATAGTTACCATTAACTCCCTGAACATTTAGAAAGTTGCTGAAAGTTGTACCACCTGCATCTATAGAAGTTGCCAAAACTTTGAGAATAGCTAGATGTAATTGTTCTACTTGGCCTTCAGTTAAATCTTTGCACAAAGTTGTGGGTCTAATACCACTTAGGAATAAGGCTTCATCAGCGTAGATATTGCCTAACCCGGCGATGGTTCTTTGGTCTAAAAGAGCTGTTTTAATTGGTCTGTGCCTTTTTTGTAGTTGTTTGCTCAGGTATTCGAGAGAAAATTCTGGGGAAAATGGTTCTGGACCTAGTTGTTTCAGACCAGTAATGATGTGGGATATTTCTGTTGCTGGTGCTATTCTCCACATCTGGCCAAAGGTACGTTGATCTACAAATCTTAATTCATGGGTGGGATTTTTTTTGTCCTCTGTTGATTGATGATTAAAAAATAATCTAACTCGCGTGTGTTTGTGTAGTCTTTCTTCTGGCTTTACCCATAGGAGTTGGCCTGTCATTCGCAGATGTACTCCTAACCAACCATCCTGGTTTTGTTTGACCTTGCTAAGTTCTGGGGTTTCTCGATCCCATTTGTAGAGTTGGGCAAGTAAATATTTGCCTCGTCGATGCCATTGGGCGATCGCTTTTCCCTGCAGTTCACCTAAAAAATCACCAACAGAAACAGGGTGAGCAACTGTGCGTTCTAGCAACACTTCCCCACCCAATATTTGTTTATTGAGAGTCAGTTGATTTAGACCTCGTTTTACTATTTCTACTTCCGGCAGTTCTGGCACAGTGGTAACTATTTCCTACAGCTTTCTGATTATATAGATAGTGTAGATAATTTTTTATAGTTAAGCATTTATCTGAGACAGTTTTTGCCTATTTTTGTTTGTTTAATTTAAATTGCTAAACTGAGCTTTTTCTATAGCTTTAGGTTCCAAGAACAGTTTGAGCCTAATTATTTACCTTTCGGCGCTTCTACCTCTACAACTTCATTCATGCCAAAGTTGTTTGTGTTAACACCAGATGCACTACCACTGAAACCAGTATAATTTACTTTATCAAAGCGAACAATAACTGGATACTTAATGCCGCTTTTGTCAACAGAAGCAACTGTACCAACTTCCTGATACCAATAGGATTCTTTGCGTAAAATCCGAACTTTAGAACCACGTTGAACCATGAATTTTTTTTCCTTTAAATTAAGTATGGTAAAACTGTCATCTCATCCTATATCTTTTAAGCCCGATCATTTTTTAAGTTTTGTTGCAATTAATTTAGCCAGGATATTTGAACAAAATGGGCAGGACGACCCCACAAATCTTGAGTAACAGAAATATCGATCACTCTCAGGTTAAAAGGAATAGCAGTTGTGAGATATTTTTGGGCTAAACTACCCAGCTCTGGTGCTAGTTGTATAGCTGCCGTAGCTGCAATACCAAGACCTAAAAGTTGCTCGATTGGTTTTCGGGGTAAAAGCATATTTATACCTAGAGTAAATCCAGCAGTGAGAGTCATTGCCACTGATAAGTTTGTGCCACATCTAGGATGTACTGCTAAATTCCATTCTCCAGAGGTAATTCTCTGTAGTGCTGTTTCTACTGCTTGATTTAATTGATATGGGTTTACTGCACCGTACAGATAAAATCCTTGTGGTGTGGACATCCCTCCAATTGATTCATTAGAAGCTGTCGCAGTTCCTGAGTTGGCTAATTCACTCAGTACCCAAACTGTAGCGTGTTCTAAAGCATGAACTTGTCTAATTGTCAATATATCTTTTAAACCAGGAAAAAATTCTAGTTGCTTGATAAAATCCCTATCTTGTGTAGGATGGGGGGAAAAGTTAAAGGGAAACCAATCATTTACATATGAAGTAGAGGTATTTGTTGTCATGTTATTTTTTTCTTCTTGAAAATTGTCTATTTCTATAGCAGTCCTATTATAGTTCCATTAGAATTTTGCCAAAAATATTCTGACAAAAGTGAATAGTTCAATAATTAATAATTAAATAATTAAACAGTTTAGGTTAAAAGCCTCCCCTTTCAAGGGGAAAAAGCGGTCGTTTGCGGAGCAGTCCTATTATAGTTCCATTAGAATTTTGCCAAAAATATTCTGACAAAAGTGAATAGTTCAATAATTAATAATTAAATAATTAAACAGTTTAGGTTAAAAGCCTCCCCTTTCAAGGGGAAAAAGCGGTCGTTTGCGGAGCATTCCGTCAGGATGGGATGGCGAGGAGACCTCGCCATATCCAATCTCCCCTTGAGAAATAAATTTTTTCGGCGTTGGTCAATCCTCTCCCTAAAAGGGAGAGGTAATTATCCATTAATGAACTCTCCTTTCCTTAAAACCCACATTCCGCACTTCATAATGTAGCACAAAGAGATACATGAATCATCATCAGAATTTTAGCCAACAAATTAATAGACAGAACATAAAAAAGTGAGTGGCAGGACTATTGTTGGTGAACCAGGAAGTTGTGTTGAGAGCAGAAAACACAGGAGCAACTACACTCCCCTATCATCAATCAATTTTCGTGTAGTAGATAGTGCGATCGCCGATCTGAAGCGCATCACAGATAATATTTTTGACAAGAGGAGGGTCATTTCAGTTATCAGTTATCAGTTATCAGTTATCAGTTATCAGTACCTTTGGCTAAACCCAGAGGCTTGAAATACAGAAATTGATTTTTTTCATCCCCTTAAAAGGGGAGGCTTTAGACCTTATTTTTTGGTAAAAACTCTAAAATTAAGCTCCTTTCTTCTGTGAGATTAACAACTTTTGGCCATTGATTTATTGTTAACAAATGCACAAGAGCGAAAGCATTGAAATATCCATCTTAATGTCGGAGTATTTGTCAGCTTTCCTAACTGGTTTTTCACTCCATTATTGGTTTTTTTCAAAGTATTTCTCAGCTCTCTTTGGCCGAGGTTATATACTAATAAACACAGTGACATAACAAACAGTATTGTTTCTACTCTTTGTGGTTTTTCCACAAAAAAACTATCGGCAAAGAATTGTGGGTCTTTGAGGAATCTGAAGCCCCTTTCACAACTCTGTTGGTTTTTATAGTTCCAGAGTATTTCAGCATCTCTTATTTCTGAAGATGACTCAATATTTGTAGCTAAAATAAATTTGCCAGCTACTAAAGTTCTTCAATAATCTCTGAGGCTCTTGGTTTAATTTCTATTTGATAATGATAGACTATAGACTGTTTATTCAAAATTTTTTCCTTAATTTCTAAAGATTCCACATTCCATAATTTCAGTTTTTTGTTGGTGGATTTTAAGTAATTTTGAGCCTGGGTAATTAGATCAAATCCAGTTGTTTCTAATTTTTTTGCTAACTTTAATGCCGTCTTTTTTTCTTGTTCAATTTTCGACTCTAACTTCTCGATATCGCTTTTTTTTCGCTCTGCACTTTCAACAATTAACCATCTTTGATTGACTCCAGCATAAGTGACCTTTTG
This sequence comes from Dapis brunnea BLCC-M229, assembly GCF_050015995.1. Taxonomy (NCBI): domain Bacteria; kingdom Bacillati; phylum Cyanobacteriota; class Cyanophyceae; order Oscillatoriales; family Microcoleaceae; genus Dapis; species Dapis brunnea. The sequence continues at coordinate 10,544 of NZ_JBNHEP010000054.1, forward strand.
CTCCAACCATTTATATCCAATTTCAAGAAGCACTCTAGTTATTTCTGTAATTTCTGGGTCTGTTTTCGGGGGAATTTTTACTTCTTCAAGGTCTAATTCAATTACTTCTTTGGCTTTTTTTAAAGTCATAGGGACTCGAGTCTACCATTTTAAATTTGAGATTAATTTCAGATTCTCTTGGCTATATAAGGCACTATCACAAACCATAATACTATCTAGTTTTATTTGTTTTTTTACCTCGGTTAAAATTGCACCAAATACTGCTTTATCTGATTCATTCCCGTTACTCTTTCCTCATAAATAATGGTATTCCACTATCACTACTGACAACTAAATCTAGTACACATTGTTTTAAGTCTGGTCGATGGTCGCGAGAGTATCATGCATGTAATTAATATAGGTCTTTCCTGACTAAATTTTGTAGATTTTTGATGGTTTTCAGTCGTTTCAATATGATGATATTTTCCATGTAGATGAAATGATGTTGAATCTAAGTGAGCATCTAAATGTTTCAATGTTAAACTTTTTGATAACTAATAATCCTATTTCTATAAATAAATTTGTTAACCCTAATTTATAAATATCATCCATGACTCTACCGATTTTATCATCGTTTAAATATTCACCTGAGATATCTGTTCCTAATAATTTTTCTACAGCCTTATCTTCAAAGAATTGACTAAACAAATATAGAGGACGTGATACCATTCCTAATCCGCCCTTGAATTCAAGCTTTTATTACTTGTCCGGCAGTGATTTTTTCTCGATTATCTACTCCTAATTTGTGGTTAATTATTTCCACTATTCCTATTTCATCAATTAGTCCTGCCACTATTCCTAAATGGTCGAGATTTTTAACTGTTATTTCTTCCATCTACTGACATTTTTTTATACTAAATAACAACGCAATCATCTGCTTTATGATCTCACTTGAAGTCACTAAACACCATAAGTAATTCTACTTAATTAAATAGACAAGTTTTCTGTAAACTATTGTAATACAAATTGAAGTGCGGAATGTGGGTTAAAAGAAGAGGATTGAGCAAAATGATTTTTTTCTTTTTTTATCCTGAAAAAGAGAGACTTTAGACCTTAATTATTCGGTAAGAAGGAATGGGAAACAGAAGTAAAACTTAGATAATTGTTATCTAGACTTTTGGATTTTTACCAGTGATTTAGGATCGGTATTGATTTAACTAGCTGTCAGCTTTTAGCATTTAGCTAGCTTCCTGGGTCGTAACTTCGGTCTTCAGCTTTTAGCAGCTCTGGTTAAAATCTCCTGCAACCCCGCATAGGCAGGATTGTTGAGTCGGGGTTGAAATCCCCTTAATAACTGATTAAAAATAATCTTGCTGACTGCTAACCGCTTTTTTAAATATTCCTAGAAAAATTAAAATAAATAGTCAATTAACTGAGTATTTTATCGGAAATAATTTTATAATTATATCATAAAATTACCTTTGCTATTTTACTCAAATTCTATTTTGATAAATGGCTCCAAATTATGAATATCATAGACATTTATCCAACTTTATGAGTTAGAATTAGACCTGACTGAATAAGTCAAAAAACATTACCACCAAAAGACTTATAGCTCTTTTTCTTAAACAAAGTGTCATAATTATCGCCTTTGTCTGTCTCAAAAACCCTGCACTTCTAACAGACCTAGCCTCAA
>NZ_JBNHEP010000054.1:12318-16449 GCF_050015995.1 Dapis brunnea BLCC-M229
ACAAGATAAATGTATCTCAAAAAGCCTGATAAATCCTATATTATGTTTGTTCTTGATTATCGCCTTTGTCTGTCTCAAAAACCCTGCACTTCTAACAGACCTAGCCTCAAAAATATCAGAAATTTTTTTTCTCACTCCTGTATATTCCCTATTCCTTCTAACCCTATCCTCCTATCTATCTACCAAACACTTATTCAGTAGACCAAAATTATCTTTTCCCCTATTCCCTGTTGATAATTAAGTTATTTCCTAAACAATTAATCCAGCCACAAGCAACCAGGAATAGGGAATAGTAAGAAACAAGATAAATGTATCTCAAAAAGCCTGATAAATCCTATATTATGTTTGTTCTTGTCTTTGACCATTACGAAATACTCCAGGAAATCGCTTTCCTTCAGAATCTATAATAATTCCTACGCCATGAGGTACTCCACCCCTTAGTTCCCCTTCATAGCGAATTCCATTAGGATATGTACAACTTCCTTTGCCATCTAGTGCTGCGTTATAAAAATCTCCTTGACACCGTATTCCATTAGCACGGGTAAACACTCCTGGGCCAAAAGGAGACCCGGCAAAGAATTCTCCCTCATAGCGATCGCCATTAGCGTAAATAAATTGACCTCGACCCGTGGGCTGACTACTAATCACACTACTAGAGAGATTTTCTACTAAGTTAAAATCTCCAACAAAGCGATCGCCATTCTCAAAAATAATTGTCCCTGCCCTAATTTGTCCATTTTGGAATACTCCTGTCACTCTAGCATCATTGGAGAATATAAAAGTACCTTGTCCATTAGGAAGACCATTACGAAACTGTCCTTCGTAGCGATCGCGATTAGCATAGATATATACACCACTTCCTTGTGGCCTTCCATTAACAAAATCCCCAGCATAATTATCTCCATTGGGGTAATTACACTTAACTCTGCCTGTGGGAGGGTTGCCTTCACAAAAAGGTGCTTCTGTTTGTTCTTGTGCCATTAAGTGCTGAGGATGCCACATTATGATTATGTATCCTAGGCAAGAACCTGTTAATATTGCTGTCCTTAGTTGTTTTATTAATCGCAGCATGGTTTAGTATCAAGCTTGCTTATTTATATATACAATTTTTGTTTTGTGACATACTCCCATACTAACCATTCGGTATAGTCTGGTCTTCTCGTTACCGAGTCCTGCTATTGCATTGGACTCCACGAGCTTTAATAACGGAATGCCATGCCGCCCTATTTTTTATATTTATCGCCAAATGTTTAGATTGCGACCGATAACAATGCCACAATGGGGACAAGAATTAATTCTATCGGATAATTCTCTAGGTACTTTGTGAAAGAATAATATTTTTAAATTAATGGTACTTGATTTCCCATTAATTTATCGCCGATTCCAATGCGCCAATTTTTCAAATATGGTGTGAGACTTCTCAAGGAATTAGCTAATTTCGGTGCTTTGATTATATATGTATTATATACAGCATTGACATCTCCAGGGGTTGAAACACCCTGGATTCTGTGGCAAATCCACCGAAAACTGGATAAATCCGCGTTTTCTTCAAGCCTGTCAACAGACTTCTACACTCCTCAACATAGACCATTATCTAGCTGTGAGCTTACATTTTTTTTGTTAGCTTTCACGAGTGGTTTTACTCAAAATTTTGGAGCAATAAATCGCTGCTCTAGCTGTATTGCTTGCTTTGAGTCGTCGTAGGACACTAAGTCCCCATTAACTGTCTGCCGGAATCTCACCGTACTAGCTAGAGGTAATGGCTACAAACCTTGTTCTTACTTGCTATCCTACTAGCATAGCAGATTTTTACTACGGGTTGAAACCCGCGTTTCATTATTTAACCAGGGGATAAATCTTCCGGGAACTTTCCTCCCGATATCTTTTAGATTTGCAGGACTAATTGGTACATTGACAACAATGAGTAAAATAATTTTTTATTTTCTCAAATTCAAAAAATTATTGTTTTAATCTGTAGTACCTAATTGTTTTGTAAAGGGCTGTATATAATTTAGTTCACAAAAACATAGTCATATAAGACAGGCCTTTATTTTTTCACTCTTACCATATCGCGATCGACCACAGTACGGTGCTAGTTGCTTCAAGTTAGGAGTTCTCCAAGATTGACTCTACCCTCCATCCCATAACCAAAGCTATTTGGGTAATCTTTTTTTTTACTCTCAGGCTCTATTGATTTTTAGCTAGGAGAGTATTAAAGATTACTATTATCTTTACAATACTCAACTCTAGATATTATAGGAGTTTTGAGGATTCATTCAAAAATCCCCAAACTTTCTGAGCAGCAATTTTTTTATTATTCTTCAGCAGTTATTGGTTTACTTCCAACCTCTTTGGGAATTTCCACACCACTTTGTTCAAAAACAACAATTGGGTCAGCTCCCTTCTTCAAGTCAACTCGCTTTACCAATACCTTCCCATTAGCCAGTCTTTGTCCAATTTTCACATATCTACTTGTAGGTTCAGTAGGAACTTTCACAATAATCTGTTTTTGACTTCCTACTTCCACAACCCCGCTAACTTCTATGCCATCGGCAATAGTAGTATCCGGAGGAGGTGGTGGTGGTGGAGGAGGAGGAGGTGGTGGAGGAGGTGGTGGTGGAAAACCAGGTCCTCTCCACTGAGCAGGTGGGGTTGGTGATATGGGCAATTCTGGTAAACTTGGTACTTGTTGAGTAGATGAACTTGGCAGCTCTGGGGGTTTTGGTGGTGAAGGTATTTTTGGGGATTGTGTAGCACTTGGGGGATGAGCTGCAACTGTCTGATCGGAGGTGTTATTATTGCTCCTTGACGAGGTATTACTATTGCTTCTTGATTTAGTATTACTTCCAGATGCTACTTGTTGATTTCTTTTTTGTTGCGAACTACTTGTTGTGTTTTTGCTTGATTGAGAGGGAGGTTGTGGTGAACCTAAGTTTTGATTTGGTTGGTCGGGTTTCCTTGTTTGGACTGACTGTTCTGAATTTTGTTGTTGAGGTGCTTGGTTTGAATCTCCCACCTGATTTGTGGCCACCTGATTTGTGGTTTGAGTTCTCCCTGCTGGTCTTGGTCTCCAAGAGGAAGGGGATTTAGTTTCTGGTAAATTGGGGATATTTGGTACTTGTTGACTGCTTATTTCAGGAAGTTGGGTAAATATAGAATCGCCCGTTTGATCGGAGTCCTGACGTGGTACTGGGATAGCTGGTAAACCTGAGAAAGGATCTTTTGTATCTGGAATTGCCGGAATAGAAGTTTGTGTTTGAGAAGTTGTGTTGGTTTGAACTTCTTGCTTGAGGGATTTGGTTCTTTCATTCGGGTCTGTAGACCGAATTAAATCTGTTGATATTTCCGACTTCTGGGGAACATCTGGAGATGGAAAAGGTCCATCAGTAGATTTTGAAGATAGAGATTCTGGAGCTTCTAATTTTGGGCTAGGGGAAGTTTCTGGAGTATTGGCAGTAGAACTATCTCTACCATTGATAAAAGGAATAGAGTCACATCCACTTATCCAAAGAGATAATATACTTGCTCCTACTGTTAAGAAAAGTTTACGCATTACGATTGTGAAAAACCTAATATTGCACAGGATAGCATTGACATCTTCCTTACGGAGCAGGTTTGCGGAGCATTACCTAAGAAAGCTGCTCTCAAAGAGGCTTTTTCTGCTATTCTTTGAGACGAGCTGCCCTTTTCATGTCGCGCAGGGAAACATAGCACCTACTTCCGAAGTCATTTACTATTTCTGGTCTTACGGTTGCTCGATATACTGAAACTGCTAGCCCAGAAGTCTTATTGAAGGTAACAGATTACTGTTAGAAATGCAATATTGATTAGCATTCATCCCAAAGGTATGAGAATTTTGCTAAATATTAGTCTACTGAAGTATCATAACCAAAACTTTGATATTTTTGAGGAAAAACTCAAAAATAACAAAATTTAGGAGGGTATTTATAGCTGATTTGCAACTTGGATTAAACTTTTATCTCACCTAGCTCTGAGCCAGTTAGACTCTACTCAGCCATAATTAACCCAAGTTTGGCAAGAAACTAAGCCTCTTAAATATTTACATTTACTATTATTTGACATCCTCCCGACGCTGACCTGCACCTGCAGCGCGGGATTCCCGTCCATCAT
>NZ_JBNHEP010000055.1:0-4353 GCF_050015995.1 Dapis brunnea BLCC-M229
CTTTCCTAGATAATTTTTATCTATTATGTCCTAATCTTTGCTTCGACTGCTATACACAAACGATGCTACCGGACATGATATAAAACCTTGTAGGGAAGTTCCATGGAACTTCCCTACAGTAGTCTATCCAAATGAAAACTTCTGTAAATTTTTATTTTTGATAGGGCTAAAACTCTGATTAAATAATGCTCAAACCCCAAAAATAAATCACGAATAGCTTAATTTCCACTCTTTTAAGCAAAGATAAAGTCGTTTGTACTCAATAAAGCTCCATCTAAACCTTCCAGCGTTACCTTTGCTCCATTGAAATTTAAAATTGCATTGCTGCCCTGCTGATTTATGCTAATATCTGCAAAGCTACTAACGTTTTTGAGTCCACTAATCCCAATCACATCAGTTCCAATTTCAAAGTCTGTGATTGTATCAGATCCGCCACTCTTCTCAATCCAGAATTCATCCGCTCCATCACCACCAGTTAGCTCGTCACTACCTTTACCACCGTAAAGTTTGTCTACACTTTCACCACCGTTTAAGATATCGCTACCATTCTCACCATAGAGAATATCTGCACCATCTAAGCCCATGATGACATCTGCACCATTATTACCGTACATCGTATCTTCACCTCCATCAGTACCTATCAGTTCATCAGGTTGGTTGGTACCAAAGAAGGTTTCTCCGTCGTCCAAAATATCTACGTTTAGTGTCGTTTCAGCCTGAACAACTCCACCATTACCATCATTGACTTCGTAGATAAAGCTCTCTACAAAAAGCTCGCCTGGTGTGGCTACATCAAAGACATCGGAATCTGCATCATAGACAAATGAACCATTGTCGTTAAATGTGAGGACTCCCCTTTCTGGCCCACTAATTAATGAGAAGGTCAATACATCACTAGCATCAACGTCAAAATCATTCAGTGCAACATCCCCATCAAGAATCATATCTTCGCCAATACCAAATGTATCATCCTCTGCAACAGGAACATCATTCACTCCTGTCACATTGACGTTGACAGTAGCAGTATCCGTGAGATCGCCATCATTAATCGTGTAGTCAAAGATATCTGTTGTGCTTTCATTAACGGCTAGATATTCAAATTGACCATTTGGATCGTAGGCGATAGTATCATTAATCAAGTTGACATTCCCAATTGTGGATGAACTATCAATTGATTCAAATGTCAATGCATCACCTTCAACATCAAAGTCATTAGTCAGGAGATCGGATGTCGCAAAGGAAAAAGCATTATCTTCATCCGTAGTTACTGTATCATCCTCTGCTTCAGGAGCATCGTTAACACCTGTTACCGTAACAGTCACTGTAGCTGTATCCTTCAAACCTGCTGTATCAGATAAAGTGTAACCAAAACTATCAGTTGTTGTTTCCCCTGCACGCAGAGAGTCAAAAATACCTGTAGGATCGTAGCCAACATCCCCAGATGGCATAAGTTCTACCTTACCTGTTGTACTACTGTCATCTATGGCAGATATAGTCTTGGTATCGTAGGCATCAATATCAAAGTCGTTTGCAAATAGGGAAGTATCTGTGAGATTAAGAGATGTATCTTCATCGGTCGTAACGGCATCATCATCTGCTTCTGGCGCATCGTTAACACCATCATCAATACCACCATTGATGCCACTATCAGGTGTTGTTAAAACGATTTTATCACCGACAATACTGGTATCACCCTCACTGGTTTTGAACCCACCCAGATTGATATTGTCTTTTTGAAAAACAGGCAAACTTAGCAAATCAGGGTCAGCTAATGGTGGATCGAGTTCCCAAAAGGGTCCTATTTGGGCATCAAAGAGCAATGATTTGCCGTCAAGAGGATTTTTAACTTTAGCTTTACCTTTGAAAGCCTCTACTGTCAGCTCAAGGCCAAGACCAATGGCAGTTTCGCTTTCCAAAGTTGCATCAGTACTGAAGGATGGGGTAATCACCGTTGTGTCACTAATGGAAAAGTCTGGAAGATCTGCCCATTGACCTGACCAACTTGTGGTATCTATCCCATTAATCTTAACTGATTTATCAAAAGCAAGATCCACGTTCAGATTTGGGTTAATTGTGAAATCTTGCACAAGGTTGACCGTTGGACCAGCATCTACATCAACTAGATCGTAGCTAAGTTCTAGGATGTCAGTCACCTTAAATTTCAAACCTGTTAAAGCCCCAACAGCAAATCCTGCTCCTGGTACTATAAAGTCAGCAGCTAGGCCGGTTAAACCATCGAAATCAAGGTTAAAATCCAGGATCTGGTCGCTACCTTTGCCTTGAATTGTATTACCTTCTACCTTCCCTTCTATACCTACCTGTGGGTATGTAAGTTCAATATTACCTAGTTCGGCTGAAACAGCTCCACCGCTAATATTGCTGAAAACCTTAACCCCAGACTGTTCAAATTTAGCCTCCCACTGCTTACTTCCAGGGACATATTTGACACTCAGTTTGTCTTGGAGTATAGGAAACCTTACTGAAAGTTCGTCAATGTCTCCGAAGAGTTCAAGGTTATTGGGATCGACGGAAATAATATTGAATTGTTGCTCATCAATACCAAATTTTGTACTACCTGAAGTTGTTGCTCCTAAAAAACCAGCTTTAGCAGATGCACTCCCTTCAGCAGCGAAAACAGCGTCTACGAAAGCTGTTGCTGTAGGGGATGTTGAGGTGAAGGAGCCATCTTTTAGTGTACTATCGGGTGCCAAGCTGATCAAAGTCCCTGCTTCAGCAACAAAGTTATCGGGAAGTCCAAGAGTAGGCTCGTGGGTGACTTTAGAATCAATGGAGCCAGGATTTAACTCATAACCTGCTTCAAAACCGAGTTTCAATTTATCTACAGAAACTGATGCCTCTGCCCCTGTTTCAGTAACATCGTCAAAAAGATCTAGTTTCCAATCTGCATCGAAGTTGTTGCTGTTATCAGAATCAGTGTTATCGAAGTCTAGACCAATAAATTCCTTGCCTTTCAGAACTGGTGCAGAGCCTGAACTAAATATACCCTGTTCCTCACTCTCGAAGGAAAATTCTCCAAAGTTGTAGTTGGTGGCCATAAGTTAGATTTCCTAGTCGATTCAGTATTAGTACGGTTTATGTTCAAACAATACTTAAAATCCCTAGAGAAAACAATCCCTAAAAGTTCAGTTTTATTCAGGAAAAAGTTCAGGTTTATTCAGGAAAAAGTTCAGTTTTATTCAGGAAAGTTCAGTTTTATTCAGGTTTTGGAATTTTGAGTTATATCATGTTCGTATAATTAGTTATGATAGCATTTTTGTTTGTAGTTGGGCTTTAGCCTCTCAAATATTTATCTTAGAGCTAAAGCCCAACTACGAGCTTAATTATAACTGTTCTACCGAAGATTATATTATATCCCAGATTCCGCAGGTTATAGTAGAAATTTTGAATATTTTTCAAGTTATATCAAGTCTCATTAATTAGCCATAATAAAAATCTTTTCTCTGATAAATTTCTCCCTGTTCCCTGTTCCCTCAATTTTTTATTGTGGGTATTCAAAGAGACATGATATTAACCTACATTCCGCACGACAAAATGTAGTATAAACAATAGGAGACAGGAGACAGGAGACAGGAGACAATTATAGTGGTCAATAGGAGTAAGTAATTGAGTATTTATGCTTAATATTTTCCTGAGAATTTGACTCCTCAGAAACGTCAATGAATCGGAGCTACATAGTATAAATACCTAGCAAGCTGCCGTTTTTATACTACTTTTAATGCTACAACTTGACGTGCGGAATGTGGGTATTAAGATAGGGCAAAGTATAAGTATTCAGGCGGACATGATATGAGATCATGTCCAGTAGCATCGTTTGTGTATAAAATCAAGCCCTAATTAGAGGAAGCCTTTCAGCATAAATGCCTTCTGCACTCTACCTTTCTTCCACCAAAGTGTAAGTATTCAAGCGGACATGATCTAATTCACCATTAATATCCCTAGACTCAGGGGCGGGTGAGAGGTTGAAGTATAGAGGGGGGTTGGGTGAACCGGGGTTAGGGGTAGGGGGAAATTCCCCCAAACTCTGTTGTCATAACCCTCTCTATTGCCCAAAAATTCGATAGGAGCCTTGTCATCACTTAACACTTTCTTATATTTATCCCTAACCCCTAACCCCCAAAACCTAACCCCTGTAATCACCGTAGCTTACTTGTCACCCCGTGAGATCCCTAGACTATTTAATGAGCTCCTTAACAAGAACTTGAGAATTGCGTTGGCGGAGCCTCGTGGCAGCTATATCGCTATTTAGTCACTTCAATATATTGAAATAATTACTTTTATACTGGACAGTACAAAGTTCTGGGTAAAAAAAAACATTCCCCGCACAAAATTGGG
>NZ_JBNHEP010000056.1:0-25224 GCF_050015995.1 Dapis brunnea BLCC-M229
CAAGCGAGGAGACCTCGCCATCCCATCCTAACGGACTGCTCCGCAAACGACCGCTCTCTTGGTCGATTGGAGGCAAGCGAGGAGACCTCGCCATCCCATCCTAACGGACTGCTCCGCAAACGACCGCTTTTTCCCCTTGAAAGGGGAGGCTTTTAACCTAAACTGTTTAATTATTTAATTATTTAATTATTAATTATCCGGTAAATCTTACCTCCGATCAAACTCCGTTCCTATTTCCTTGATAGACATCTCCAAAAAAGAAAGCTTTTTGTAAAAGTAAGTACTCATGCAAGAGGCAAGAGGTGGTAGATGTTTACATAATTAGGAATCCAAAAGACTTTTAGGGTGACTTTTGCTTGATTAAGATTATATAGGGACTTTACATATAAAGTCCCTACAGTGGTTTTGGATAAGACTTATATAATTTATGGAGATGTCTAATGATAATTATTGACATCCTCCCGACGCTGCTCTACAAGACAGCGTAAGATTCCTTAATATCACTGTTAGGGGCTTTCTGTTTCTTAGCACCAGCCTTGCGAGATTTACTTCCTATGTGCTTCGCACAGGCTTCGCCAACGGGTCTAAAGGCGCGCTTCACAGAAAAGCCAGCGCGGTCTTGGGGGTCTCCCCCATGATCGACTGGCGCTGACACGTTAAGATAAACCGTTGGGTATTTATTAATATGCCCACCAAGAAATAGTTATCATAGGTTTCATAGGTTCAGGTTTAACAATTATTAGGTTTAGTCAGACCAGCGCCTTCGAGATTATTAATTTCTTCAGATAAGTTTTCCAAATTTAATCATTAGGTCAAGAAACCGAGTTTCTTGGTTAAGGTGCGTCAGTCATATATTACTAATTTGTGCATCCTTAAGCTATTTCCTGCTTAGATTCGTTAATTTCTTCCGGCTCAATTTGATTATACAACATATAGTTAACTTCGTTAGCTAACCACTCCCGAAACATATTATTCAAAATTTGTTGGTATATTTCCTCTGTTAACTCAGCCTGGATAAATTTTTCTACCATTAAAATATGATATCCTTCATCTGTTTTAAGAGGAGAAATTACCACTCCTGGTTTAGCACTAAATACTGCTGCTGCTATTTCTGCTTTTAAAGTCCAACGGTGAAGTGAACCTTCATAACCAGAAACTTGCCGTCGCTTTTCGTCTATATGATAATAGTGAGCAGCATCATAAAAGCTAATTTCTTGCTCTTTGATTTGATAATATATTTCTTGGGCAAGTCGAGGTTCGCTAATAATGATTTGATATAATGATACCTGGTCATAATTAATGCGATTTTGAGCAAAGGATTTCTCGACTTCCTTTTTAAACAAATGCTCTGCTAGTTTCTGAGACAGTAAGCTATTGCTAATTCCCGCTTCTAAATCTTCTACTGTAATCATTTGTTCTGCAAGCCAGGCAATAGTATCAGATACTTTATATAATTTCTTTTCCATTCTCAGGCGATCGCCTTCTGCCTGTGTTTCTTCTGGAGATACAGTTATCCCTTTTGCCTGAGCAGCTTTATATATAGCTTTTTGATTTAAGACTTGTTGCCAAACTTGCTTGTATTGAACATCTCTTTTGAGGGCATTGATAATATCTATATCTGTTATAGATTGGTTATTAATCATCACCATTCTACTACTTATTTACTTATTTGACTTGAATTTTTAGCATTAACCAAGCTCTTAATAAGAGGTAATATGTTGATGATACCTCTTATTAATGGCTACTCAAATAACCAAGTTATGTTCCATGATTAGGGATAGGAATATGCTTGATTTATTGATACTTCAAAGGTTAAAAGTGTTTATAGTCATTTCAAATAAGAATGAAACATTTTTTCAGCTGAAACACTTTCACGGCCAAAAATGCTCGTCTCAATCTAAACTAAAATAACTATACTATCCAGACTGGAGAGAGTGATTTTATTTTGTCCAATTAATTTTGTCTAACTACTTAATAAGAGTAGACATTATTCTTAGAAGCACTAGCATGACTGGAGGTAAAAGCAACTCCACCCACAGCATAAGCACTTCCAGAGGTACTTGCCCAGGCATAGTTTGGGGAAACAGAGACTATAGATTGGGTTATAGTCAGTGTTAAATCGCCTTTTGCAAAAGCTTGGGAATATCCAGAAGCGAAAGAGAAACCACCGTTAACTAAACTGGATTCTTTCACATTTTCTAGATAATTTAGTTCATAAATATTCATGGATTTTATCCTAATTTTGATTGCATAATTTTATCTATCGTGTTTATACTGTTTTGATCATAGATAATTAAACTATAGTTTTGTTGCCAAAATGGCAAGTTTATTATCTTGCCATTTTGGCATAATTTATAGATAAAAATATTGACATATTTTCTAGATCAGAGATATGATTTATTTGTGGAAAACAACATAATTTATACAGCAATAAATTGGAGAATATTTGTGAAAAAATAAACCCTCTAATAGCATTTTCATGTAGTTGCTACCGAGGGTATTCACATCCATATTCAATATTTATGTAGAGGCTGATAAATTCAATTAGATTGCCAGGGCATCTTGCTGATTTTTACTATCGCTTGATGCCTGTTTATTTTGACTGTATTTTGCCTTTTTGCAATCGATACTGCTAACTTTTGAATCATTATTTTCACCAACAAATTCCATTTCATCTTCACCTCGGTTTCTGTGTTTACTAGGTTTACAACCTTTACAATTTTCTTTGATTAACCGATTAAATGTACGATAGGGAATGTAGTCGAGGGGGTTATGACCACCAAAACGTAAGATTAAAACACAAGCCCAAGAATACTTGCCAGCAAGTATGGCTTCAATAATTAAATCAAACTGTTCGCGAGTCATGATTTTATCTAATTTGCTTTGACGATACAATAATTCAGAACTCATAATTTTATCTCCAGATCTTTTCTAATGAATTTAACAAAATTTGAAAGTGCTATTAAAAATTGATGCCTTCTGCTTTCATTTGCCTAATTGGGTCTAATAAAACATCTGCAATGCGACGGCGACGAATAATAATGTCTGCGCTCGCAGTCTGACCAGGTTTAAAGCTAATCTTTTCACCATTTTCTGTCACATAGTTACGCTCCAAGGTTATTTCAACCTGATAAACATCTCCCATTTGTGCATCCTGCTCTGTATCAGGAGAAAGAGAGGAAACCTTGCCGGATATTAGTCCATAATCTTGATAAGGATAAGCATCAAACTTAAGTTGCACTGGCATCCCCACTCTGATAAATCCAGCTTCGGGATTAGGTAACTTAGCAGACAAAACCAGTGGGGCGTCTTGAGGGCCTATTTCTGCAATAGTTTGCCCAGGTTGCACAACCTCACCACTATTACCAACATTCAGAGAAAGTAGCACCCCACTCACAGGCGCATAAACAAACCGTTCCTTCAACCTAGTCTCAGCAGTGGCAAGTAAATTTTTATTTTCACTAATTCTTGCTTTGAGTTGAGTTAACTCAACTTCTAACTGCTGAATACGTTGCTGCATTTCTAACTTAGTTGTTTGTGCTTGTGCCTGTTTTTGGGAAAGTTGAGCTTTGAGTCGCTGTGCTTCTGCCAATGCTTGCTCTAATTTGCCTTCGGTTTCAGTTATTTGGGTTTGCCGATCGCGCAAATTCTGTTCCACTGAAAACAACCTTTCCCTGGCCTGAGTTTCCTCTGCCAACTGTGCCCGAATAATAGCATTCTCTCGGTCGCGCAAAGCTTGTTCGGCTGAAAACAACTGCTCCCTACTCTGAGTCTTCTCAGATAACTGCGCCCGAATAATGGCATTCTCCCGGTCGCGCAAAGCTTGTTCGGCTGCAAACAACCGTTCCTGAGCCTGAGTTTTTTCAGATAACTGAGCCCGAACTAGAGCCTGTTGGCGATCGCGCAGTGATTGTTGTGCTTGAAATAAACGTTCCTTCGACATTGCCCCCTCCTCTACCAGGGGCTGTAATGCCTCCACCCGTTGCTGATGTTCTACTACATTTGCTTTGAGTTGCTTAATCAACTCTTGGGTTTTGTCTGACAGTGGAGCAAGTTGTTGCCTTCTTTTTCTGGAAGCATCTACATCAGCTTTCAGTTGTTCCAGTAACTTATCTGTTTGACTTTCAATGGGTTCTAGATGTTTTCGTCTTTCCCTAGAAGCATCCACGTCAGCTTGCAGTTGTGCCACTAACTCCCGACTTTTATCTGCCAAAGGTTTGAGAGTTATATATCGTTGCTGTAATGCCGCCACATCTGACTTTAACTGACTCAGCATCGCCCGCGTAGTTTCCACATTTTTTTCTGCTTGAGCGATCGCTACTGACTGGGTTTTCATATCTGCCTTAGCCACAGCATCTCTGCTTCCTGCTTCCATCCTCAGTCTCTCGAGCAAGGTTTGTTTCTGAACTAACTCTTTTTCATAAGCAACTTGTTGTTGCTTTAGTCGCTTTACTTCTATTCCTGCCAGTTTCGTCTCTAGTTCAAGCAAAACTTGACCTGTTTTTACTGTATCTCCCTCTTTTACAGGAATGTTAGCTACTTTTCCCATCTCCACCGGATGGACTTTGTAAGCTTGTCCCTGTGGCACTAACTCCCCCCGTGCTTGCCCTACTTCATTAATTTTGCCAAACCATGCCCAACTACCGAAAGCCATACAGAAAGCTATACCCCCTAATATCACTTGCCTGGGAAATGCTGCTGTTGGTTGATCGAGCAAATTTTGGACAAAAGGTGACCAATTGGAAGCATTAACATTTTGAGTCTGTGTTGGTCTGTCCTGATTTTGAGCAGCTGTGGGTAACTGTGGTCCCCTAGCTGATGTTGGTATTCCTCCATAGATAGAGGCTGCTACTTCATCTATGCTATCGTACTCTGTATTTAGATCCTGTAAATTCCAGCTTTTAGCAGATGAATTGTTTTGATCGCATTCTGCTTCTGATTTAGTCTGAGAATTCATTGCCTCACCCTTTTTTTTTTGATCTTTTTTCAAGCTGTTAAACTTTTTTTTTAAATTGTATTATTTCTGATTTATCCCTCCTTAATCATACTAACTTAGTATATCTTATTCTGTTTGCCAAATTGGCAGTTTTTTACAATTATTTGATTTTTTTTTCTAGTTAAGTCATTTGATTTTCTATTAACAATTATCTTTTGTTCATACATATATAAATTCTATTGTTATTGTCTATAAATATTCTGAAAAATGTCAAAAATAATCTCTTATATACCAATATAGGTAATATTTTCAGTTTTTTGATCTATGTAGATATTTTTCACAAATTATTTAGGATTTTAGATATACAGTTCTTAATATTTTGCGATTTAAAAAAACAAAAAAGAGGTTTACCGTGAGAACTGAATCTTATTAAGATATATTTCTCTGTTAATAATTAAAGCCTGTCATAAATTTTGGACTTTGGACAAAATAGGTATTCTATCTTTAAGGAAGATGGTGATAGAGATGTCAATAAAATAAATTCCTCCCAGAAAGTTTACTGAACCCTTGTCATAGCTAGTAGCGATTCCGCGATCATGTTTGAGTTTGTCGAAAAAATTTTCCATCAGATGAGGTACTTTGTATAGAACACATTTTGTATCTTTGTGATGATTAAGTTTTTTGAATAGGAATCAGGAGTCAGAATATAGAGGCAAGGAATACGGAAAAAAATTTAAAAAATACTCCAATACTCCTAATTCCCATCTCCCATCTTCCTCCTTCCCCCTCTATTTTTAAATAGATATCAAATTGGTTCTATAAGACTCGATCATAATTACAGAGTTCTTTTCGGTTTTTTTTCGGCGGAATCACTACGCTCTTAATGTCAACTCTTTTGATTGATAACAAACCCTAGGAAAGTAATAGGAATAAATGTAACAAGTATTTACATAAATTCAGTATTTCTTCGGTGTTATTTTACCATTTTTATAATTAAAGGTCAAGCTGTTGTTGTGCTAAATGATAATACAACCCACCAACAGCTATCAATTCCTCATGAGTACCTTGCTCCAACAAAATTCCTTTATCTATAACTAAAATTTGGTCAGCATTTCTGACCGTAGATAGACGATGAGCAATAATAAAAGTAGTCCGATCCTGACTAATCCTAGTTAAATTCTCCTGAAACCTGCGCTCTGAGTCCGTATCCAAAGAGCTAGTCGCCTCATCCAAAATCACAATTCGAGGGTCACCCAATAAAGCGCGGGCGATCGCCACCCGTTGACGTTGCCCCCCAGATAGAGACGAGCCCCGCTCACCCACTTTAGTGTTATATCCCAAAGGCATATCCTGAATAAAACTATGAGCCTCTGCCAGTTTGGCCACTTCTATCACCTCTGACAAAGGTACATCATCAGCATACATACTAATATTTTCCAAAATAGTCCCCGAAAACAAAAAACAGTCTTGAGGCACAACACCAAGTTGCGATCGCAAAGACGGGGGCGAAACATGACAAATATCATGGCCATCAATCAAAATCCGGCCACTGTTGGGATAATACAAACCCTGCAACAACTTCACCAAGGTACTTTTACCAGATCCACTGCGCCCCACAATAGCAATAGTCTGCCCCGATCTGGCATCAAAAGAAATATTCTGAAGTGTATTCCTCTCCTGGTCTTCATCATAACGAAAGGTAACATTCTCAAATCGTACCTCTCCCCGTAACCGTGGCAACGCGAACATTTCCTTGCCAGGTATCTCTTCGGGTTCTGCTGCCAACACATCATTCAACCTTTCCACAGAAATCCAAATCTCCTGCAACTCATCCCACAGATTCACTAACACCATAAACGGGGTAATCACCTTGCCAATCATCATATTAAAAGCCACATACTGACCAATACTGAGTTCCCCCTGAATCACAGAAAAACATCCAAACCAGAGTAAAGCTGTACTACCAATACTATTAATTAACCCATTGCTAAACTGTAAAAGATTTCCCAATTTTTGGGCTTTAAAACCAACATTCAGAGACTTAGTGAAATCCTCTTCCCACCGCCAGCGTAACTCCTTTTCAGTTGCCGTAGTTTTGATTGTAGATATGCCGGTCATCATTTCCACCAAAGATGAATTTTGATCTGCTGAAGCATTAAAAACCTCCCGCGACACCTTGCGCAAAAAAGGAGTAGCAATCAAAGTTAAAATTGTTATCGGTGGAATCAAAGCCAAGACCAATAAAGTTAACTTCGGGTTGTAATAAAACATCAACCCCAAATAAACCATCCCTGTGAGAAAATCTAACCAAGACATCACCACCTGGCGAATCAGAAAACGTTGAATTTTCTGATTTTCTTGAACCCTGGTAATAATGTCACCCACCCTCCGAGATTCAAAAAATTTTATAGGTAATCTCAAAGCGTGACTGATAAAACCAGAAATCATAGTCAGATCGACTCGATGAGAAAAGTACTGAAGTAAATATTGTCTGGTTATTCCCAGCGCCAGACCTCCAATTCCAAACATTAAGCCCCCTAAGGCAAAAACATTGAGAGCACTGAGACTTTTGTTAACAACTACTTGGTCAAGAATAACTTGGGTAAAGAAGGGCGTAACTAGGCCAAATACTTGAATCAATACAGACATCAGAATAATTTGTAGGATCGTATTACGATATGGCCACAAAACATTGAAGAAATTGCCTAGAGATACTTTACCTGTTTCAGCATTTCGTAATTCTTGAGTAGGCTGCAATAGTAGGGCGTAACCACTCCAACTTCCCAGAAATTCTGAACGACTTAACCATTTTTTGCCCATTGCTGGGTCTGCAATTAAAACTTGTTTACCTTTAATTTTGTAGACAACCACATAGTGCATTCCTTCCCAGTGAGCAAACCAAGGATCTTTTTGCTCTTCTAGACGACTTAGAGATGCTCGTACAGGTCTAGATTGAAATCCTAGACTTTCTGCTGCTTTAGCGAGATTTTTTAGGGAAGCACCGGAGCGCCCCACATTCGCCAAGTTTCGTAGTTGGTTAATACTGAAGCGTTTACCCCAATATTGGCTAATCATAGCTAAACAAGCTGCCCCACAATCTGAGGATGATTGCTGGAAAATCATTGGATAGTAGGCAAAAATATCCAGCACTCGGCGGTTAATTGGTTTTGGAAAAAGAACTTTGTTTTCTTTGGGTGGGGACTGAGAATTTTCTGGGGTTGGCGGTGGCGTATCGGCAGTGATTTGTTGAGAATGGATGGTAACTGCTTTCTTCCGAGGGGTTTTATTTGGGTTTTTTAATAAGGATATAAGTTGATCCCATTGTTGTTTAGGTAGTTTGTAAACTGATAGTTGTGTTTCTGCTTGCCAGTCTGTAGGTGTTTTGTCAGGATAACCCCAACTGGGAAAGGTGGGTATTTCAGTTTGGGTTGTAGAAATTTGACCACTATTTAGCCAATAATGTGCGGTTTCCCCTGGAGTTGCTATTGTGAGTATTTCTCCTGCGGGTATTTGTATTTCCTGAAAGTGGGGCAATATGGGGCGTAGTTGATGACTTGGGAGCGATCGCCATTCTGTGCAGGTTTTGAGAAAGATTTGGCATTGTCGTTGTTGTGTTTGTTCCTGTAGATGTTGTTCTAGTTGGGGTTGTTTTTTGAGTAATGGTTGTAGTTGGGTCAGGTCAATTTTTACTATTTGGCCTTGACTCGCAGCGATCGCCCGATAAAGTTTTATATTGTCTGTGAATAAGTTGTCTCCACCAAATATTTCTCCTGTTTCTAACACATCTACTGGTATTTCTTGTTGTTGTTCTGAGTCAAAGGCTAAAATTCTTACTCTACCTTCGCATACTAGATAAATAAAATCATTAATTTCATTTTCATTTTTAATTAATTCATCACCAAGCTGAAATTCATTTGTCTGAGAATTTTTGAGCAAATCAGAAGCTATAGCAGTATCTATTTGCAGTTTTATTAATTTTTCTAAAATTGCAGAGTTTGCCTGTGTAGTTGGAGTTGAACTATCGTATGTTGATATTTTTTTCATTGTTATCTATTATCGATTAATTGATTTGTATTTTCAAAAAACAAATATTTAATATCAGAATTAAGAAAGATTTTTACTGTAACTCTGTGCTTCAGATTAGCATGTTTACCCCTTTTATATCAAACATCAAAAGTTTTGATACATATCTTTAAAAAATCAATGGTGTGATACTTATATTTGGGTGAATTTTTGCTACCAAGTTTTGTTGCCTGTTCTCTATAAATTGTTGCCAAAAAACAGCTTTTTGTAATATTTTTCATCAAATTAAGAGTTAGAGACTGTTTATAAAAAAAATATTAAATTTAGGCGTAGGGTAGGTTTTGCGTTCCGCAAAGCTTGACCTTTGTCATGTTCTGCATTCATGTCGGCAGCAGCTGAAACGCTTTATATGTATGTCGCAGAGCGTTAACGGAGTTGTGCTACAGCAAAACGGATGTCGCCGACTTGAATTGGCGGCAATACTTATGAGTCGCTACGCAAACTCTTAAGTGGGAGCCTTAACCCAACGAACATACCGAAGATTAACCTAATACGCTGTCTTAATCTTTGCTTGTGGATTCACTCTATTAAGTTTTGAGGGAAAAAGTCCAATTAATATTGTTTACGGTATCGATCGTCATACATTTGGAACAGACCCAAATAATGGGTAGTGACATAACCCAAATTGCTGAATTTGATCATCAGCCAAATTGCTGATATAAAAATTCGTGAACATTCAGCCGTAAACTATGAGCTTCATTGCCTCGATAGTCCAAGTCAGTATTGAGAGATTGAGGTCTAATAGACCTCTGCGAAAATTAATCTCAAAACTTTGTAATTCCTAGGCTAAAACTTAATTTATGGAAATATCTAATTAAAAGTATAGGTAAAAGCACATCAGTAGACATAGACGTAAAAAAAAATATAGATTTTTGGCTGGAGCAAATCCAGAAGGCACTCATGCAAGATTTTTTTTAGGAAAATAAGGTACGAAAAATGGTGTAGTGGGTGACTTTTATAGCAGTACGTGCAAGTCATGAGTCCGAAGTCATTCTTGAGGCTCGTTTGAGCATTTATAGAACCCCTGAGTGGTATATTTGTGAAAGGGGGTAAAATAAAAAATAAATCCCGTACTCAGGCAACTTAACAGACAATAGAGTGGGAAATCATTGAACCACTATTACCCTAGAAAAAGCAAACTAGACCGCCGAAATTGAAAGCTTTTTCAAAATTCTTAAATCCTCTAGTAAAATTTATTGCCTACAAAATTAATTTACCTTGCCCCCGAAATTTTTGCAATTCCTTCTAGCTCTACTTTACAGAATCTTTAAAAATGACAATGGTGTTTTTAGTTATTCAAATCAGTGGAATTCATTACCGAGTAAAGGTTTAATGTGTATAGCTACATCTAGAGAAATTATGAAGTTTTGATGAAGTTAGATTGGTAAGTAAATTTAGAGCTGATTTGTAAACTTATCTAAAACCCTTATATCACCTAACTTTCATAGATTTAGGTATTATTGGACTATAACTACTAAAACTCTTGTATTGCAATAAATTCAGCCTCTTAATATTTACTTTATAAATCAGCTCTTAGGAAGTATGGGAGTGATACAAAAAAATGTTCTTATAGAAGCCATTTGGAATATTAGCCAAAGTGCGAGTTTTTGGCAAAGGATTCGGTCCTAAGTCCTCAGTCCTCAGAAGTCAGGAGATGGAGAAATAGAATAGGGGAAAAAGGTAGAAAAATAGATATATTCAGCATCTCCCCATCTCCCCATCTCCCCATCTCCCCATCTCCCCATCTCCCCATCTCTCTATGTCCCCCTCTATTTATCTATTAGACATCTCCAAAAATAAAAAGTAAAGTCAATTATTATCCATAAATTATCAGTTCCTCCTCCCTATTCCCTGTTAAGTGTTAAGTGTTCCCTCTTTTCTGGAGATGTCTATTTATCTATTTCTCTATTTTTAAATAGATCCCAAATGGGTTCTATAGAGCAATACAGTTCAGATAAGACCAAAACTCGTATAGTATGGAACCATTAGAGTAGCTCTTCAGATTACATAACTCGTATTGTCTTATAGAGCAAATTTAATATCTATACGATCGCTCTCATGCTTAAGCATGAGTCGGATAAAACATAGATTGAGCTTGGCGGTCCCATGAGTAACTGTCTGCTCAGAGTTTTTAACTAAACTCTTAGATCTTTCCATCCAAGCATTGGAACGTTCAATCACCCAACCAGTGGCCACCATGACAAACCCGGTTTTACCAATTAGTAAATAGAGAAGAGAGATTAGTCTTCAACTAGACCTCACCATCCGCGCAAAGTGCTGTAATTTCTAGGGTATAATGAGTATTAATGGTACTTCGACATTTGATGGAACAAAAAAAAGTTAAAAGTTTAGTCTAGACAAGCGAATTATGTTGATACCATCACCCAAAATGGCTAAAACCCTTGGTAATTAAAAATTTATGCCTTTTTGAGGTCAAAACCTTTCCATGTCTATATTTAAGGTCGTTTTCTGCTTCTATTTTGTCCAAGTCCATTAGAGATACTTAGTGTTAACAATTAGCCAAAATATTGAGTCGATAAATGGTATCCCTAGGTAACAGGAAGATTATTATTGCCAGTCTGATGATGAGGATTATGATGATTTAAGTTGACATAATAACTAATAAGTTGGGTGAGGTGAATATAAGTCTGAAGATCGATTTGATTTGATAATAACATTTCTCGATATTTACTCTCTGATTGTTTAAGCTTATCCTTAATTTTTTCTTGACATACTTCTGACATATTTTGCCACTCATCAATCAATTCCATTGTATCTTGAATATCTTGTTGACGTTGTTTTTTTTGTAAATTTCGGCATCGTTCAGCAATAACTTGTGTCATATCCTCTAGCTTTTCATAAGCTTCTTTAGGCAAAGTTCCTTCAATCAACATTAACCGATGTTGTTGTCTTAACTCTTCCACTTCTTTGAGAGCTTGAACAGGATTTGTTTCTACATAACAACTAATTTCACTCAGAGCTAAACTGCTATTTCTAATCAACTTTCTACATCGTTTTTGACGCCACATTCGTAGTAAAAAGCCGATAATACCTGTAAATATAACAATAATAACACCAGCTTGTAAGTCTTGATTTTCCTCAAAATAGCGCATCCAAATTTCTCTGGGGTCACCTTCGTTAAATGCTTTTAGGGAACCAGGATGGAGATATAGCAACCCACTGCGTAATAAAGAGCGAGGATTACCATTAGCAAGCTCTGGGTAAAATAATGAGTATTGCCGAGATGATGAGATGATCGACCAAGTTAAAAGAGCAATTTTTTTTTTGCTGACATCGGGGCGAGTTACTAAAGCGGCAGCAGTAGAAATGGTAGGTAAGTCTTTGTCCGGTATTGGTGATAGAGGCATATAACTACCTTTGGGAAAAATTGCACTTTGATATGATTCGGGAAATTGAATGGTTAAATAGTTAATAAAAGAAGTCGCCATTGGAACTAACTTGAGGGTAGGAGGTGTTGTTAGTTGAGCTTGCACTTTTTTACTGCCTCCTAATGGACCAACATAAACTAAAGCGTCTATTTCTTTTCGTTTAAGTTGATTAAATCCTTGTCTGAAATCAACTTGTTGTTCAATGATTTTTAAATTGGTAGCATTGAATAGTCGTTTGGCAGTGAAGTAAATACCGCTGCCAGGGGTACCAAAGGCGACTCTTTTTCCTTCAAGCTCCCTAAAAGTTTTAATTTCTGAGTCAGATGGTGTAATGAGGTGTAAATATTCATGGGCAAGAACAGCTATTGCTTGTATTTGACCGGTTTTCAGTGCTTCGCTAGCTACGTCTAATTGAACTAGAGCAAGGTCTGTTTCTTTATTGAGCAGACGTTGTAGGTTTTCCTGTGAACCTTCGGAATTATAGTTGCTGTGGATAGACATTTTCCCAACTTCGCGAGCCGAATTTACTATTTGTCTGCCGATGCGTTCGTAAGCTCCATTGTTGGCACCACTGGAGAGGGTGAGAGTGTAGCTTTGGGTGCTGCAACTAGTTAAGGCGATCGCCCATAATAATATTCCTCCTATTTCTATTAGTTTACTGGGTCGTTTTTTTTGGTGTTTCATATAATGTTTTTGGGATTGAAAGGTTACTTGACTTAACCTACAATTTTATATTATTCAGGACTTACACACTTTATGTGGGGATAATTATTAGCTGTAGTTTTATTTGCTCGGGTTTTTGGGATAATGAATAACAATAATGAAGTCTTTTTTTTACCTGCTCGTCTCAAGAATACTGGTAATATTTTAGATATAGCAATCCGCCCATTAGTTGTGGCAATTTTTATAATAGTTAAATTGATATTTCTTAGGGAAAAAATCCTGGATTTTCCATCTTCCATCTTCCATCTTCCATCTTCCATCTTTATTCTGTTATACCAAGTCAAAAGTTTGCCAGTTAATGGGATACTTCCACACACCTAAAAAATTAAATTTTCTCAATGTTTCTATATCATAGAAACAGAATTATTACTTCCCATTTCTGACCTTTGACTTTTGACTTGTAACTATCTTTAAGAATTGATTGCCGTAGCACGAGCAGCGGCAGCTTCATCTGGATGAATATTCAAGCGAGTTAAATTTATCCGACCCTTAGAATCAATTTCTCGTACTTTAACAATGACTTCATCTCCAATTGCTAGCTCATCTTCTACCTTACCGACGCGATAATCTGCAATTTGGGATATATGAACCATTCCTTCTTTTCCAGCAAATACTTCCACAAAAGCACCAATAGGAATAATTCGAGTCACTCGACCAACGTAAACATCTCCAGGATTCAGTTTCTTGGTCATCCCTTGGATAATATTGCAAGCTTGTTTAGCCTTTTCACCATCCGCTGCTGCAATAGTTACGGTGCCATCATCATCAATATCAATTTTGACACCGGTTTCCTCAGTAATACCTTTAATAGTCTTGCCACCAGGTCCGATGACTAAACCAATCATTTCTGGGTCTATCCTGAAGCTTAAGAGTCGCGGTGCATAGGGTGACATATCCGGACGAGGTTCATCAATGACATTCAGCATCTTCTCCAGAATATGTATTCGTGCTGGTTTAGCTTGATGAATAGCTTCAGCAATTACCTCAATAGGTAAACCTGTAATTTTCATATCCATCTGTAAAGCTGTAATCCCACTATCGGTACCAGCAACTTTAAAATCCATATCACCCAAAAAGTCTTCTATACCCTGAATATCTGTCAGAATACGAACTTCCTCAGCTTCTTTGATTAAACCCATAGCTGCTCCACTGACAGGTTTAGTAATAGGAACACCAGCATCCATTAAACCTAGAGTAGAAGCGCAAACGGAACCCATAGAAGTTGAACCATTTGAAGACAGAACTTCTGAAACCACCCGAACCACATAGGGAAAAATATCGCTTGATGGTATAACTGGCACCAAAGCACGTTCTGCTAAAGCACCGTGACCTATTTCCCGACGACCAGGCGATCGCAATGGTTTAGTTTCTCCTACGGAAAAAGGAGGAAAGTTGTAATGATGCAAATAACGTTTTTCATCTTGGGGATGTAAATCATCTGCTAATTCTTGAGCATCACCAGGTGTTCCCAGAGTCACAGCAGACATTACCTGAGTTAAACCTCGATTAAATAGAGAACTACCGTGAACTCGTGGTGGCAAGACTCCTACCCGACAAGAAACAGGGCGTACTTCATCCAATTTCCGACCATCAACCCGCATACCTTCGTCAATAATTTGTTTACGCATCAGCTTTTTAGTGACGCCCTTAAAGACATTCCCTAACGCCATGTCGTCAGATTCAACCATTACCCTTACTGCTTCCTCTTCAGGAAGTTCAGCGATCGCTTCTGCTAGAGAATCTTTAATTTCATCCAGTTTTTCATCCCGCTGATTTTTATCCAAATCATATTCAGACAAAACCTGTTTGATAGATTCTGTAGTTTTTTCCTGGATATAGTTTTCTAAAGTGGGGTCTACTTCGGGAGGTTCCAACTCCACAAGTTCAATACCCATTTCAGCAATAATTTCTCGTTGAGCTTCAATCAGGTCACAAACTGCTTCATAACCAAAATCAATTGCCTCAATAATATCTTGTTCTGGCAATTGATTTGCTCCAGCTTCTACCATGATTACTCCTTGAGGAGACCCAGCGACCACCAAATCTAAGTCGCCATTTTTAACTTCACGGTAAGTAGGGTTAATGATAAAGTCATCTCCTACTAACCCTACCCGCACTGCAGCCATTGGGCCATAAAAAGGCAACTTGGCCAGTAATACTGCCACTGAACTACCTGTTACAGCTAGCACGTCTGGTGGTACTTCCTCATCCATGGACAATGTTGTGGCCACAATTTGAATATCATCTCGCAACCAACCAGGAAATAAGGGGCGTAGTGGTCTGTCTATCAAACGACCAGTAAGTGTCACCTTTTCTGGAGGGCGACCTTCTCGGCGCAAAAAACCACCAGGAATTTTTCCTCCAGCGTAGAGTCTTTCCTCATAGTCCACCAAAAGAGGTAGAAAGTCTATTCCTTCTCTACCCTTAGCTGTAGTAGCTGTGACTAAGACTGCTGTATCTCCTGACTCTATCATCACAGCACCACCAGCTTGAGGCGCAAATAAACCAACCTTCAGTCGAATATCCCGTCCGTCAAAGGATATGGATTTGTCTATCTCTTCCATCCAGTTTTTTTTCCTTCTATATTCTTTCGCTTCTTTAGGAAATCGTAGCATTCTTAATGGGGCAATTTTGAAGTCAGAAGTCAGAAGTCAGATGCCAGATGTTATATGTCAGATGTCAGTATTCAGCAGTCAGGAGTTATTAGGAGTCTAGTAGGGTGCGTTTTTGCTGGCGCAAAGCTTCGCTAACGGCTAAGAGCCGACATGAAACACTGCGTGATATGAAAATGAAATGTAACGCACCGCACTACTTCCCACACTTTGTTGATGCACTACCCTTCATTTCTACGCCAGTTAAATATTTCTTTTTCTGGGTCTTCTGAGTCTAAAAATAATCATTGGGCCACAATTAAATTGGCAAAATCAGAATCTATAGCTTCTCCTAGATAAATTATGCGATCGCGCAACAGTCTAGAGTAAATATCGAAGGCTCTTTCGCCACGACCAGATTGTTCAATAATGGTTGGAATCATATTTTTTTTAGTTAAAGGTTCAAATTTAAAGTCACAATTATTGACGTTAGTTTATATTATGATATTGCGTTTTTCTATGTTTATTAAGTACGATCATCTTTAAATTAAAAAGCTGAATGCTTACCCTAATGTTGAGTTAGTCACACCAAAAATATTTTTCCAATCAAGATTTGGTTTTTGAACAGAATACATTCTCACATGTTCAAAAACACATTGCATTTGATATTTTTCAACTAAATTAATAGCTGGTTGATTAATACTAGGAACATCAATATAAACATTTTTACTTTCCGAATAACTGCACAAAGCCAAGAATAACTTTTCTGCTATTTCTTGATTTTCGGCAAATATAGGACCTATCTTAAATCCTACTTTACACTTTCTAATCACCCCATAACCAACTAAATTTCCATCATTAATTATTCCATAACTTTTACCATTTGATTGATTAATCCATGCTTTAAGAAAATTAGGACGTTCGGCCGGAAAATAAAGGCGATCGTAACTACAAATTTGCTCAAAATTGATAGTATTTAATTCTTGAATATCTGGAGATATTTCCCCAGAAATTATTCCTTGATAACGGAGATGACTATGAGAAGTTTCAAAGCCAGATTTATGGTAAATATTAACTTGTTCTAAAACAGCATCTAAAGCAGCAGGTCGATTATTAATTAACTTGAGAGCTTCTTGCCACATTTTTAAGCCAAATCCTTTTTTTCTCCATTCAGGTTTGACAATAAAAAGACCAATAAAACTAAAATTTTGACTATATCTAACTGCAGAAATAGAACTTATTGGTTCTCCGTTTAATTCTCCAATTAAAAGACCTTGAGGATCTGCTACATAATAACTATTGGCATCATTAAGTCCGGGGTTCCATCCTTCATCAGCAGCCCAACTTAGAGATAATTTTAGGTCAGCTAAGGTCATTGGACGGATTATAAAATTATCTTGCTTAATATTCATTATTCAAATCTGTTGATTTTTAACTAGGGTTTGCTTGTGGAAAGTCTTTCTGTTAGGGTAGGGAGTAATTAAGAGTTAGGATTTAGGAGAGTTGTAGAAGAGGAGGTAATTCATAATTGCTCTTTAGTTTTTCTGTCATAATTACCCCAAAATTCCCACTTTTTCCGCTCTATCAACCGAAAAAGCTGGTACTTTTTCAGTACCTAAAATTCTTCAAACTATGAGAATGTTAATGCTTTGATATTTAATCAGCAAGCCCTAACTATAGTAGTAATCAGGAATTATTTGTCAAAAAAACTGTAGGGGTTTGCTTTCCAAATCCCTTTTTTGCTAGGGTTTGGAAACCAAACCCCGTAAGGATTCAGGTATCTTAAACCCAGTTATAGAGAGAACTATGAAAATGACTAAGTCAGCAATTTAATAGTCTCATTCTCAATAATGACGAAAATAAATGTTTGTAGCCATTTATAATTGAGAATATAATTTGGGAGATAATTGCCGCAAATGCTTATCCATCAAGATTTATAAGCTTTTCCATAGAAGCTGAATCCTTACCGAATAATTAAGGTTTAAAGCCTCTCATGAGCAAGGAGAAACAAGAAAAAATTTTCCTTTGAGTCAATCCTATCCGTTTTCAAGGAGAGGTAATTGTTAATTGTTAATTATTAATTATTAATTATTAATTATTAATTGTTGAAGCCATAGCTTATTCATCAGAGCGTAATAGCAATAATACAGCTACTGCACCTACAATAAACATTCCACCAATTGCCTCAAAGATACCAAATGGAATATGGAGCCAAATAACTGATGTAATAGTCGCAGATAATGGCTCTGCGCTTGCTAATAAACTAGCTTCTGTTGGTGTTATATACCTCAAACTATCTATGTAGAGATAAAAGGCAATTAGAGTCCCAAATATAATTACAAAAGCAACAAAAAATCCTGTGATTACAGACCAATGTTGTCCTTGTATCTTTAAAGGAGGATTAATTAAACTTAGTCCCAATCCTCCTATAGTCATTCCCCATCCGACAATAAGATCGGAATCCCAGCGTTTCAACAAATCTGATGGATATAGTGTGTAAAATGCCAGGGCAATTCCAGAACCTAATCCCCATAATAGAGCAATCCAAGAGATAGAAAGCTTATCAATAGATCCATTTGTAACAAGCAATAATATACCAAAAAGTGCTAATCCCATTGCGATTAATTCCGTGACTCTAGGAATTCTTTGATATCTTGCTATTAGATATACTGCGATAAACAAAGGACCCATATACTGTAGTATAGTTGCTGTAGCTGCGTTACCAGTTTGAATAGCTGCAAAGTAAGTATACTGTACACCCAACATTCCCAAACAACCAAAAATTAGCAACTGAATTAAATCCACCGAATTCCATACATCCCAAATCCCATGAGGACTTTTACGAAAATATCTTGATAGCAGTAGGAGAAATCCCGATATCAGTAGACGTATTGTTACTAACCAACTAGGAGTAAATCCTTCATTTTGAAAGAGCTCTTGTGCAACTGTACCTGAAAGCCCCCACAAAGCTGCTCCTACTATCACCATTATGAATCCTTTATAAGGGTAAATAACTGATTGTTGGGATGAAGATTCTGACATTATTTTTGATTATTTAGCTAATTGTAATTGATGAAAAATGCTATTGTTCAACTTCTAAATTCGTTTTGTTTCGTAAAAAAAATCAGGAACGGTAATAGCTAGTTTGTTCATAACACTTTGCTCAAATACATATGAAGCAACAGCAAGATCCAGTATTCCCATGCCAAATGGAGAATAGATAGTTGGTTTTTGCGAATCTAAAGAAACTTCCCCTAGAACAAGTCGATCAATAGTTCCTGTCACAAACTCTCTGTTACCAACTTGTTGTTCTGTGAGGTGCAAAGATGTTGCAGCTTTTAAGCAATGATCGACATCATCGACAATATTGTTTGATGCCAGAATAATGTTTGGTGACAAATCTCGTAAGGATAAGTGTAAAACGGTTGGATTGTGGTTAAAGACACTAACATCGTTAATATGGGGCACACCAGCAGTTGTGGTTAAAGTAATCAAGTCACAGGCTGAAATTAGTTCTTCTTTGGTAGATGAGATGTGAATTTCTTTGATTCCTCTCTCTTGAAAATAATCTTTCATTGCCACACTATACTCATCAACTAAATCAAACAGCTCTAGTGAAGATATTGTCCAACCAGTATTAAGCATAAAATTCAAGACATAACGAGAAATTAGCCCACATCCAATAATTCCCAATCTTTTAACTGTTTTTGATTTGATCAGATTTTGGGCTCCCAAAACTGCTGAAGCAGCAGTTCTAGAAGCACTAATGATCGAGCCTTCAATACAGGCTATGGGATATCCAGTTTCGTAGTCGTTGAGAATAATTACCGCAGATGCACGAGGTATTCCGTGATTGATATTCTTGGGAAAACTGGCAATCCATTTTATTCCTGAGATATCGAAATCTCCTCCCAGATGTGCAGGTAAAGCAATGATTCTCGCTTCTGGTTTTTCTGGAAATTTCAAAAAATAGCTGTCTGGGTTTACTGTTTTTTTCTCTCCATGAGTAAGATACGCTGCTTTAACTAAATCAATTACTTTGGCGTAATTACTTTGGAGTATTTCATTAACTATCGACCCCGAAATTACTGAAAAACTTCGCTCCATGATATTTGTTTGCATGGTATTAATATCTATTAATAATTTGTTATTGACTCAAAATAACTAGGGAAACGTTCTGAAATCCACTGATCATCATAAATTGTATCTAAGTAGCGATCGCCAAAATCTGGACTTATTGCTACTATCTTTTTTGCTTCACTGAGTTTATGTGCATAAGCGTTGATACCTGCCAAAACCGTGCCAGTAGAGCCTCCAACTAACAGTATTTTCTTACGTAGTAGATCTCGACACATTTTTATCGTGTCTTCCTCTGTAACTAAGATAAGATCGTCAATCAGATTTTTATCAACTAATTCTGGTTTTCGACTTGTACCTAGTCCAGGGATGTATCTTTTAGCAGAAGGATAATCAAAAGTAACTGAACCAACGGGATCGACAGCAACAATTTTTGTTTTTAGATTATTATCTCTAATGTATTCAGCACATCCCATTAATGTTCCTGTAGTACCTGCACCAACGAATAAATAATCAATCTCTCCAAGACTTTCAAAAATTGAAGGTGCTGTTGTTAAATAATGTGCTTTTTTGTTTTGGCAATTTGAATATTGGTTAAGCCAAAAGAAGTTGTCATTATCTTCAAGTAATTGCTTAATTAATCTAATTCTAGTATTTAAAAATCCTCCATTTTCATCTTTATTTTTGACAATTATTAGCTCGCCTCCGAATAACTTTATATATTGCTCATTTCTGGGGGAAATGTTTGGATCGCTGACACAGGTAAAACTATACCCTTTAATTGAACAAGCTAGGCTCACAGCTACTCCCAAATTACCAGATGAAGATTCAATAATATGGCTATGACCTGGTGATATTTTCCCTCTTTCTTCAAGATATTCCAGCATACGTATTGCAGGTTTTATCTTTATAGATCCTGCTGGATTAAATCCTTCAAGCTTTAAAAACAGATCGGCTTTCAAAGGTAAAAAATTACTTAGTCTATAAAAAACTTTGTCGAGAATAAGCTCTAGGGAGTTGTCAGCAATTAAGGGCAATTTCATCAAAGCTGATTGAGATGATTCAAAATTACCCAAAAAATTTAACGGTGTTTCGGTGTTTAGCAAATTAGAAAAATTCATAAGACTTTCAGTTTCCAGGATATTTACAAAGAGCAAAAATCAAATTTGTGATGAGAATTGAAATTGATAAGTGAGGAACAATAGTTTTAAGTAAATCTATTGAGTTGCTTAATAGCTATGTGCTTTTCAATGAGCTTTAGTCTACTTGTAAATTTGCTCGACAAAAAGGTATACGGTCGTTGAGAGAATGTCAAGGTATGTATAATAAGTTTCTTGCTATTAGTCAACAGGAGAATTTGCCAAACGAGCAGGACTCCGTGTCAAAACATTTCATAGATGGGATAAAATGGGAAAACTACTAGCAAAAATAACTCCGTCAGGACATAAATGCTGTGTCCCCGCATAAACTAAGTTGAAATATAAATAAACTTGTGCGATCTTCGTGATGGTGAGTGATATTTTTGAGCATAAGTCAATTTTATTTCTTCTTGTAAGATCTTAAGGTGACTGTACAACAAAATTCACCTACAACACACCTAGTTTACAAATTTTACATATTTAAAAAAAAGTTGCTTTGGGACTTTAGCTAGAATTTGAACTAAAACTGACGCTAGCATATTCCAAGGAGCGATATTGCTGACGTGTTGACTTCCTTGTACTGGTCTTTCGATGATTATGAGCTTTGTGATGGCCACATAGAGGACATTCCACGATCGTTGAAAGTATTTAGGAAAAATGGTTATATTATCATTCCCAGACGTTGCTGATGCACTACCGTAAATGTTTTTTGTTAAAAACAATGATTTATCGTAGAAATTGGGTTTCTTTGCATAAGTCCTGACTGTAGAAAAAATTAGTAGTCAAAATATAACCTTTTTGATAGATATTTAAGATGGCAATTTTACATAGTTTTTGGCTTACAGAAAATCAACAATCTAGTTCTTTATTTATTTGGGGAGAAACTTGGCGCAGAATTACAGAAGATGATGCTGGTGAAACAGGAAAAATTCCTAATAATCCTTATGCAATAACTTTAGATGAACTGTTAAAATTATCTAAGGAAAATACAAATTTTTCTTTAGAAAAGCATAAAAAATCCACAACTAAAACTTTAGCTATCCCCACAAAATTATCAGAATCTAGCCAAAAACTATACCCAATTCACTCTGCAACCAATTTATCAGAAATATCAGAAAAGTTATATCTTTATCCTTGGCAAATAGAAGGAGTTTGCCTAGAACCTC
Organism: Dapis brunnea BLCC-M229; assembly: GCF_050015995.1. NCBI lineage: Bacteria > Bacillati > Cyanobacteriota > Cyanophyceae > Oscillatoriales > Microcoleaceae > Dapis > Dapis brunnea. Next base: position 22,105 of record NZ_JBNHEP010000056.1, read on the forward strand.
TAGAAGCAATCAAATTTTTACAATCTATTCCTTTGGGAAAAATTACTGAATCTTTCATCGGGTTAGATTTAAAGTTTTGGTCTCATGTTGCCCGATGGAGTCTTGACTTATTAGCAAGATGTAAATTTTTACCCTCTATTGAACAAACATCAAACCAAGAATTTATTGCAACTTGGCAACCTTTACTTGATAGTTCTCTAGACCAAACTAGGCTACAAAGTTTTACCTTACAAATGCCTCTTGTTTGTCGCACGTATCACCTCAATTGCCAGTTACCTATTTCCTTAGAAAATCTACAAATAACTACCGAAGATAATTCCTCAAAATTACTAAAACTCCAATCAAGTCAAGAAATTATCCAAGATTTCTTAAAAAATATAATAGATACACAAATTAGACAACTATCAGCAGGAACTCCAACAGAAACTACTTCATTAAATCCCTCAATTAGACAATGGTTGAAATCCTTATTAGGAAAATCAACCTTAAAATTACCTCCTGCTAAAGAAACACAGCAAATTAGCAAAATACTTGAGAATTGGAAATCTCCTCTACAAGAATATAAAACCACAGAAAAGAAATTTATTACCTGTTTCCGTCTCCACTCACCATCGAATAATTCCAAACAATGGAAACTAGAATATTGTCTCCAAGCAGTCGATAACCCAGAATTTTTTGTTGATGCCAAAACTATTTGGGAAAATCCTGTAGCAAGTTTAAATTATCAAGGAAAAACTATTAAACTTCCTCAAGAAACTCTGCTCAAAGGCTTAGGTTTAGCATCAAGAATTTATCCAATTATTGAACCTAGTTTACAAGAAGCAACTCCTCAATATTGTCTACTAACTTCACAACAAGCTTATGAGTTTATTAAAAGTGGTAGTTGGCGGTTTACGGACAGTGGATTGGGGGTAATTTTACCACCTAGTTTAGCTAACCGAGAGGGATGGGCTTCTCGTTTGGGCCTTAGTATTCAGGCGACTGCTCCAAAAACGAAAAAAACTGAAAGACTTGGGTTAAAAAGTCTTCTGAATTTCCAGTGGGAATTATCCATCGGAGGTCAGAAATTAACTAAAGCTGAATTTGACAAATTAGTAGCTAAGGATAGTCCTTTAGTAGAAATTAATGGGGAATGGGTGGAATTACAACCTCAAGATGTCCGAGCAGCACAAAATTTCTTTGCTACTCGTAAAGATGAAATGGCTTTATCTTTGGAAGATGCTTTGCGGTTGGCGACTGGGGATACTCAGACTGTGGAAAAGTTACCTGTTGTTAATTTTGAAGCTGGGGGACAACTTCAGGAACTTTTGGATACTTTGACTAATAATCGTTCGTTAGAGGAAATTCCTACACCTGAGAATTTTCGGGGAGAACTGCGGAATTATCAAGCACGAGGGGTTAGTTGGTTAACTTTTCTAGAACGTTGGGGTTTGGGTGCTTGTTTGGCGGACGACATGGGCCTCGGAAAATGCGTATCGCGTGATACAGAATTATTTATGAATGGTATGGTAAAGCAGGCAGAGGAAATTTGGCAAGTTTATGCGGGTGAGACTGAATTTGATGGGGAAGGGTTTTGGGCAAAACCGACTAAGGAATTACTGGTAAATTCTCTAGATGAGGAAACGGGTAAAATTGTCCTTGCTCCGATTCGACGGTTATATCGACAGCGGGTACGAGAAAAGTTGCGCCGGGTTAGATTGAAAGATGGTAGTAGTATTACCCTGACTCAAAGTCATAAATTATTTATTCGCGATAGTTGGAAAAATGATTTTCAGGTGGGAGATTATGTTTGTGTACCTGCAAGACTGGTTTCCCATCCCAGACCAGAAGATCCAGATTTGGTTAAATTTATTGCTTGGCAAATATCTGAAGGATATGAGCGATCTGATATGCGAGGATTAATTATATCCCAAAAAAATCAACCACTTTTGGCAGAATTACTCAAGACTCTTCAGAACTTAGGTAAAAGGTATGGTATTAAAATAAATCGTCCTGCTATCCGTCCTTATAGTGATAGAAAATATTGTTACCAACTTGTTATACACAGTGTAGAGTATCGGAAATTTTTGGAAGGAAAAGGATATAAGTGGGGGAAGCGATCGCCTGAAAAAACAATCCCACCATTTATTATGCAAGCTGACTTAGACAGCATTAGAATTTTTCTGAGTCACTATTTTGATGCGGAAGGTTCGGTAAGCAAAACTATAGGAAATGTGGAAATTTCTACAGCATCATCCCAACTTATTCAACAATTATCTGTTCTACTCAGACGCTTTGGAATTTGGATGAAAATTTCACCTAAACAAAATCGCGCTACTAATGGTACTGGAATTTTCCGTACTTATTATATTGGTACATTTAGTGGTAACTCGGCACGTCGTTTTTTACAAGAAATAGGATTTAATGACTCAGGAAAACAAGAAAAACTTAAGTCAATTTGTGAAAAAATTGCTAACTCAAACGTTGAAGGAATTCCTGCTTCCGATATAGTCGCCGAATTAGTCAAGAAAACTAAATTACCACTGCAACATTTAGGAATCCAGAATAAAGTTTATATCGACGGTTCTCCAGAATTTTCTCGTACTAGCTTAGAAAAAGTTATTAACAGTATCGAAAATATTATTAGTGGAGTTTTGGAAGAAAAATATCCTCCACAGAAACTTTCGCAACGAACGACTCGAACTCTTGACGGTTCTCCAGAATTTTCTCCTACTACTTTGGAAAAATTGATTAATAGTTTGGAGAGTATTAGTGAAGTTGTCGAAGAAGGATATGCTCCACAGAAATTTTCCCAACGGACGACTCGAACTCTCGACGGTTCTCCAGAATTTTCTCCTACTACCTTGGAAAAATTGATTAATAGTTTGGAGAGTATTAGTGAAGTTGTCGAAGAAGGATATGCTCCACAGAAATTTTCCCAACGGACGACTCGAACTCTCGACGGTTCTCCAGAATTTTCTCCTACTACCTTGGAAAAATTGATTAATAGTTTGGAGAGTATTAGTGAAGTTGTCGAAGAAGGATATGCTCCACAGAAATTTTCCCAACGGACGACTCGAACTCTCGACGGTTCTCCAGAATTTTCTCCTACTACCTTGGAAAAATTGATTAATAGTTTGG
>NZ_JBNHEP010000056.1:25324-38484 GCF_050015995.1 Dapis brunnea BLCC-M229
AGAGTATTAGTGGAGTTGTCGAAGAAGGATATCCTCAACAGAAAATTTCGCAACGAACGACTCGAACTCTGGAAAGTTCTCCAGAATTTTCTCCTACTATCTTGGAAAAATTGATTAATAGTTTGGAGAGTATTAGTGGAGTTGTCGAAGAAGGATATCCTCAACAGAAAATTTCGCAACGGAGAAATCAAACTTTAGAAACTGATTTATTGCTAAACATTCTAGAGCTAGAAATTAACAAAACTCGCCTGCAAAAATTACTCAACCAAGAAGTCTATTATTGTCAGATAGAATCTATCGAAGATATCGAATATGAGGGATGGGTTTATGACTTTGAAGTAAGCCAACATCATAACTTTGTAGCAAATAATATTCTTTGCCATAACACGATTCAAACCATAGCATTTTTGCTCAATCAACAAGAACAAGAAGCACTCGAAGCACCCACATTATTAGTTTGCCCTACCTCCGTATTAGGTAACTGGGAAAGAGAAGTTAAAAAATTCGGACCTAGTTTAAAAGTAATAGTACATCACGGCGATAAACGTGCCAAAGGAAAAGAATTTGCTAAAGCAGTAAAAGACAAACATTTAGTAATAACAAGTTACGCTTTATTGTATCGAGATGAAAAAATATTACAGACAATAAAATGGCAGTCAGTAATAGTTGATGAAGCGCAAAATATTAAAAATCCAGAGGCAAAACAATCTCAAGCAGCAAGAAAATTAGACGCATCTTTTAGAATTGCCTTAACAGGAACTCCTGTAGAAAATCGCCTTTCAGAATTATGGTCAATTTTAGATTTTTTGAATCCTGGATATTTAGGTCAAAAGAAATTTTTCCAGCGTCGGTTTGCTATTCCCATCGAAAAATATGGCGATACAAATTCATTACAAACTTTACGTTCTCTAGTTCAACCATTCATTCTGCGTCGCCTCAAAACTGACAAAGATATTATTCAAGATTTACCAGAAAAACAAGAAAATACCATCTTTTGCCCCCTAGCAAATGAACAGGCAAAACTCTATCAAAATATAGTTGAAAATTCCTTAGCAGAAATTGAAGCTGCTGATGGAATTCAGCGAAAAGGAAAAATTTTAGCCTTATTAGTAAAGCTGAAACAACTCTGTAATCATCCCGTACTTTTACAAATCAAAAAAGGCAGTAAGAAAAAAGTAGAAATTAGCGATACAAACTCTGGAAAATTGCAACGGATAGGGGCAATGTTAGAAGAAATAATGTCTCAAGGAGAACGAGCAATTATCTTTACCCAATTTGCTGAATGGGGAAAAGTTTTACAACCTTATTTAGAGAAAATTTTAGGTAGAGAAATTTTGTATTTATATGGAGCTACCCGCAAAATTAAAAGAGAAGAAATGGTAGACCAATTCCAACTAGATCCTCAAGGTCCGCCGATAATGATTCTGTCATTAAAAGCAGGAGGAACGGGTTTAAATTTGACTCGCGCTAATCATGTTTTTCACTTTGATAGATGGTGGAATCCCGCAGTAGAAAATCAGGCTACCGATCGGGTATTTAGAATAGGTCAAACTCGGAATGTTCAAGTGCATAAATTTGTATGTACCGGAACATTAGAAGAAAAAATACATGACTTAATTGAAAGTAAAAAAGAATTAGCAGAGCAAGTAGTAGGTGCAGGTGAACAATGGTTAACTGAACTAGATACAGACCAATTAAGAAATTTACTAATACTTGACAGAAATCAAGTAATTGAAGATGAGTAGGGGAAGTGTGAGGAGTGTGGGGAGTGTGGGGAGTGGAGAAGAAATAAAAATATGAATAATTGACCATTTTTTGAATTCAAAATTCAAAATTCAAAGTTCAAAAATTTTGGTTCGTTCCTTAATTTCAATAATTGTTTAATTAAGGATTCAAGCCTCGTTATTCAAAGAGCGAAAAAATCAAAAATATTTTCCTTATTTCAAGCCTCTAACTTCAGGCAGAGGTTATAATGAGCGAATTAATAATTTTTAATTCAGAATTGATTTGACACTTTATCCTTTGAGAATAATTTTTAATTTATTATACCAAATCTCAAAATTATTGCTACATCTTCTTGAGAGTAGACTGAACCATATTGACGGATAACTAATAACTAATAATATGATGTTCGGATAATAAGTGATAAAAAAGTTTTTGTTTGTAGTAGGGCTTTAGCCCTATCTATCTATTGACTGATAACTAATCATATTAATATGATACAAATAGTGATAAAAAAGTTTTTGTTTGTAGTAGGGTTCTAGCCCTATTTATTTAGGGTTTCCTAAAAAAGAGTAGGGGAGTGGCGGAGTATTTTTTTTCCCTCCTCTGCGCAAAATGCTAACTTTTTGAATGTTTTAAACTGAAAAATTAGCAATTTTTTCGACTTAAAAATGCTAAAATATATATATGTAAATCCTTTGAGATTTAATCAGCAAGCCCTATCTATAATTGGGGCTAAATCCCTACTACAAACTTTCATTACAACTGATAACTGATAACTGATAACTGAAATGAACTTACAAAGCGACAAAGAATGGTGGACTCAACAATGGATAGACTTGTTAAATTCTTATCGGTTCAAAAAACGATTAGAACGGGCAAGAAATTATGCCAGACAAGGCAATGTTCTGAGTTTAGAATTCAAAGAGCAAAGAATTATTGCTCAAGTTCAAGGTACAGCACCCGAACCCTACAAATTATCTTTATGGTTAGATAATTTCACTGATGAAGACTGGGGTTATATCATTAAAACTATGTCAGAAAGAGCAATATTTACCGCCAAATTATTAGCGGGAGAAATGCCTCAAAACATAGAAGAAATTTTTGCTGCTAATGGTTTAAGACTATTTCCTTTTACATTAGATGAAATTCATTCTCGATGTGACTGCCCAGACAAAGCCAGAGTTTGTAAACATATTGCAGCAGTTTATTATTTATTAGGCGATCGCTTCAGTGACGACCCATTTCTATTATTTCAATTACGTGGTCGTACCAAAGAAAAAATCTTAGAAGAACTACGTCAAAAACGTGGTCAAAGTGAAGATGAAAAAGTGACAGAAGCAGAAAAAATAAAATCTGAAAAAACACAAGGAAAGGATTTAGCTACCAGCCCCCCAACTGTAACTTCAGCTACTCAAGAAACTCTAAAAATTCAGCAATTCTGGGAATATAATCAACAGTTAGATTCTTCCTTAGTAGTCATTACGCCATCTCCAAGTAATGAGACAGTTTTAGATGTTTTAGGACAAATTCCTTTAGGCGCATCTGCTGATATTGTCATGAATTCTTTCCAGAAAATTTATCAGAATATTAGTCAGCAGGCAGTGATAACAGCATTAAACCAGGGAGAAGATGAATATGATAGCTAAAGTCAAAAGTTAAAAGCTATAAAATTCACAATTTTTCTTCGTTTTTCCCTCTTCCTTCTTACTTATACCAATTCACTTTAAAGATGTCACAAATATAGCAATATGATTTAAGTTGTGAGATATTGGATAATTTTGGGGAACAGAAAACAGGGAATAGGGAACAAGAAAGAAGAAAAAAATATATCTGATGAATACGATAAATGTTATACCAAATCTCGCTCATTCTTACTAAATCTTCTTGAGAGTAGGGAGTAGGGAGTAGGGAGTAGGGTTAAAAGAAATAAGATATATTCACTCTTTTCCTAGAATCCTTAAAAACATTGCTCTTACTTATTTATTAGACATAGGCGTGAAAAAGATATATATTTTTTGTGGCTAGTAGGGAACAGGGAACACTTAACTGGGAACAGGGTATATATTTTCACGAAAAAGATACGAAAAATAATTTCGGAGAGTGAATTTGACAACTCTAGCTTGTCTTAAATAAAGAGCAAGTGTATTTTCTGGAGAGGTCTATTACTTAATAACTGAAGTCCCATCGGAAGGTCTTGCATTATTTTTGGTAATTGGTATCATATTATCTACTTTTAAGGAAAACTTCAATTCTCACATCTGATTCCTGATGCTATAGTTTCAAACTAAAGATGTGAAATAATTTCCTGAAATTACTGTAGCGTCAAAATTTCGAGCCGATAAAACCTTACTGTTGACTTTTAACTTCCGTAAAACAGTATTAGCTACAATATTTGTAATATTATTTTTTCACAATGGATACAATTTGGATGAATATTGGGTACAGATTCCTGTTCCCTGTTCCCTATTCTCTGTTTATTGTTGCTAATAACCAAAATATTGTAAAATTCTTTAGATAAAATACTTTTGACTTCCATGAAATGCTCAACTAAACTTCCCTGATTGATTTGTTACCTGCCCAACTTTCCGCAACCCGATCCTCAAACTCCCATTTTTTTTCATCTGTTAAATTACGGAATTTCTTATTAAAGGATATTTAATAATCCGCCCCTAATTATCTATACCAATAAAATATATTTGAGCTAATTTTAATTGTTGTACAAAGCTTGAGAATTTGTATAAATTACTGGCAATTTAAAAAAAACTACATGTTATAATAAGATGAGCTAGGTAAAATACTAATAGCTATATAACTTGAATTTATACGGTAGTGATTTTTTACCATGTTTGTACGAAACTTTTTAGGATTTTCCTTAGTAAGTCTTTTAGTTTCAGCTCCTCCAGTTAATCACTCGCAACCTGCATTGACAACTCAGATGGAATCAGAGCCATCACAATTGTTGGCAATAGATTTTCCCCCATCCGATTCAAGAGGTGCGCCATCTAGAACTAGAGGAGCTGGGTCTCGTGGTCCATGTAATCCAATAATAGAAGAAAAATCAGGAGTCAACCTAACTGCTGTAATGCCAGAAAATAATATAGGTACAACAGTTAGTCCTAACCCAACTGTCTATCTATATGTTCCAAAAAGCAGTAAACAAAAGGCAGAATTTGCTCTGTATGATTGGACAAATAGAGCTAGAGAACCAATATACATAACCAATATATCTCTACCCCAGTCCGCTGGAATTGTCAAAGTAAATTTGCCAAAAACTGTTGAATTACAACCTAATAACACTTATGTTTGGCATTTTGGTATAATTTGCGACCCAGACCAGCGTAGTTTAGATTATTATATTAACGGATGGTTACAACGTACCTCTCTAACTCCAAAAACAGAAGCTAAATTGAAAGAACTGGAGGAAAAACCATTAGAGCAAGCCAAACTCTATGCTGAATCATCCGTGTGGAGTGAAACTATAACAACTTTAGAAAAATCTCGTGCAGCTTATCCTAATGCCTGGAAAGAACTTTTACAATCAGTAGGACTAGGAAAAATTGCGGATAGCCAAATCTTTGATTTTTCTCAAGAAATACAATCCGATTAAAGATAATCACAATTGTTAAATTATCTTGAAGATCGACACGAAAAAATGACTGGATAAAGTTAGCTGGCCAATTTAAACAGCTAGTTAAATAATGAATCGCGACATTTTGATGCTACTAATATCTAGTTAATATCCATGATTAAAATTTGAAAATTTTGCTACTCTTGGATACTATTTTCAAGATATTTAGGATATTTAAGTTTAATGGATTTATTCAACACCTTTTGACAGGGAACAACCTCTTAAAAATTTTGTATAGGATTAATACCCTTGAGTATAATATGAATTAGCTTGGTTTTTGTTTTCTGTGATTTAAGTACAACCTTCAAAAGTTTTCAATATTTATGTAGATATGTTTAAGTTTGTCCAATTATTTAGCTTCAGTAGTTAACCCTGAGTGAAATCTCGTTATGATTTTCTAGGAGCAAGATTCAAATTATTCATCTGGCAGTGGCGCGGGGTGTGGATAACTACTCCGTGCATAACTACCTTTGTTATCCTACTACGCCTAACCGGAATATTACAGTCATGGGAGTGGGGTACATACGATTTTTATATCCGAAACAGACCTTTACCTACACAGGATCGGCGTATTGCCATAATTGGCATTGATGAAGCAGACGTACACAAAATAGGTCAACCCGTTCTTCCCGATGCTACATACGCCAAGCTACTGGAAAAACTCAAAGCTATGGAACCTAGAGCTATTGGTTTAGATATTTACCGAGATTTACCTGTACAACCTGGTCATGAAGAATTAATTAGAGTCTTTCAAAACACTCCGAATTTAGTTGGTATCGAGAAAGTAGTAGGGGATAACAAACGAGAAGGAGTAGCACCACCACCAGCTTTAAAAGAAAAAGGACAGGTAGGGGCAAATGATATACTCGCTGATGCAGATGGCCGAGTCAGAAGGGGTTTATTTTACTTAGATAATCAAGATGGGGAAACTATCCATAGTTTTGCTCTACATTTAGCATTGCATTATTTAAAAAAGGAAAATATTAAAGCAGAAATAGTAGAGGGAACCAATAACTGGCGTATAGGAAATCAAGTCTTCATTCCCTTTGAAAAAAATGATGGTGGCTATGTGAAAACTGATGCAGGTGGCTATCAGTTATTAATCAACTATCGAGGACCTAGTGGTTATTTTGAAACTGTTAGTCTCACAGATATTCTTGAAGACCAAGTACCTCCAGACTGGGGAAGCGATCGCATCATTCTGATTGGAAAGGTAGGAGAAAGTTTTAACGATCTATTCTATACGCCATATAGTAGTAGTCTGTTAACCCTGCCAAAACCAATGGCAGGAGTAGAACTTCAAGCAAATTTTATTAGTCAAATTATTAGTGCTGCCTTAAATGAACGTTCCTTAATTAGAACTTGGTCTGAACCCCAGGAATGGTTATGGATTTTTATTTGGTCTGGACTTGGAGCTAAAGTTACATGGCACTGGCGAAATCAAACAAAACAATTTTTATCATTAGCTTTATTTAAACACCTCGCTCTAGAAATATTTATTTTATTTGGTAGCACTTATCTTGGTTTTATTTGTGGTTGGTGGATTCCTGTTGTACCACCTCTATTAGCATTATTAGGTGCTTTCTTTGTTATTACAGGTTATGTTGCTGGTACTGCTAGTGGGATTAGAAAAACTTTTGGCCGTTATCTTTCCAATGAAATAGTCAGCAATTTATTGGAAAGTAAAGAAGGTTTAAAAATAGGTGGTAAAAGACAAACTATTACTGTATTAGCTTCTGATTTAAGAGGATTTACAGCTCTTTCAGAGAAACTATCTTCAGAAACTGTAGTAGAAATTATTAATATTTATCTGCAAGATATATTAAAAATAATCACAGACTATGGTGGTAATATTGACAAGTTACTTGGCGATGGAATAATGGTTCTTTTTGGTGCTCCAATAGTTAGGGAAGATGATGCGGAAAGAGCAGTTGCTTGTGCTTTGGCAATGCAGTTAGAAATGGAGTCTATTAATAAGAAAATTCAAGTCTTAGGATTACCAGCTTTAGAGATGGGTATTGGTATTAATACAGGGGATGCAGTAGTCGGAAATATTGGCTCTGAAGAACATACAGAATATACTGCTATTGGTTGGGAAGTTAACTTGGCTTTTAGGATAGAAACCTATGCCATCGGGAATCAAATCTTAATTTCTAATTCTACTAAAGAAGCGATCGGTATTTCAAAATTAAGAATAGATAGTATGAAGGAAATCAAGCCTAAAGGAATGAGTAATCCAATCAATATTTATGAACTAGGAGGTATTGCTGGTAAATATAATCTGTTTTTACCAAAAGAACAGGAAATATTATTAATGTTAGAAAAACCAATTCCTATCTTTTATTTGATTGTAGAAGGCAAACAGGTTAGTAATACTGTGTTTAAAGGAAATTTACTTAAGCTTTCTCACAGAGGTGCAGAGATAGAGATGAATAAATTGGCTTCAACAGATTCAATACCATTACCTTATAGTAATATTCAACTTAATTTATTGAAGCCTGACAATCAATCATTTATGAGCGAACATATTTATGGGAAAATATTAAAAGTAGAAGAAGCATCAAAGACTTTTTATATCCGTTTTACTTTCAAACCTCAATCTGTTATTCAACAACTCGATAATTTATATCAGTCTTCATTAAAAAGATAAATGAAAGATAGCTATTATAGGGAGTCTAGGTGTCCTAGAGCTGAATAGCTATCTTTGCAAGAAAATTTGGGTAGATGAGATGGAATATCAATGTTCTTCTACATAGTATCTCTGCAGTTCCTACTAAAGTTATCAGATAGGTTGCACTACTACTTTTATTACTTACCTAATTAGTTGATATAGCAATACATAGCTATCTATAATGCTATCTAAAAGGTATTATTACTCTACACAATGGTTTTACGGTTTTAAGGGGAGTTGTTGACTGGGAAACAGGGGATAGCAAAATTATATCGGGTGGTAAAGAACCGACTGTGGTAGTCTACCAAAGGCAAGAAACTAAAAACTTACCAGAAATTCGTCAAGCTCAGGGTTGGGTAATGACTGAAGATAGTAATATTACGCTCACATCTACTTCACCCACTTTTAAAACGGGTAGTTTACAATTAATTCATCCAGGTTGTTATCTATTTTTACCAACAATATTTGATCATTCTTAGTAATTGTTGTTTTAATAACTTTAACTAACGATATTAATTAGATAACTTAGATAACTATGAAATTAAAATCTCTGTTTACTTCCGTCAGTTTCACATCTAGATTTTGGTTGATTTTTTATATCTTATTTTGCCAAAAACCAGTCAATCCTCAAATAATACCAGACCAAACATTAGGGCAAGAAAGCACAATTATTAAGAATATTGACCAACTCAAAAAACAAATAGAAGGCGGCGCAATTAGAGGGTCAAACTTATTCCACAGTTTGCAAGAATTTAACATACAAGAAAATCAAAGCGTCTACTTCACCAACCCAGCCGGAATTGAAAATATATTAACTAGAATTACAGGTAATAATGCCAGCAATATATTAGGAAAACTAGGAGTAGAAGGAGCAGCAAACTTATTTTTAATCAATCCCAACGGTATATTTTTCGGATCTAACGCCACTCTAGACATTCGTGGTTCATTTATCGCCACAACAGCCGACGAAATGCAATTAGGAGAAAATGGATTATTCAGTGCCACAAACCCTCAAAATAGTAATCTATTATCCGTGGCACCATCAGCTATATTTTTTAATCAAATAGCGACTCATAGAGGAAATATTATTAACCAATCAACATCAGCAGAAATAGGATTACAAATTCCCACAGGAGAAACCCTAGGATTAGTAGGAGGTCGCATCATAATTGATGGCGGAAAACTTACAACAGAACAAGGAAGAATCGAAATAGGCAGCGTCGGAAGCAATAGTTTAATCAAATTAGAAAACACAGAAAATAATTATGTATTAAATTATTCAGGAGTAGAGAACTTTAACAACATTGAAGTGAAAAATAATGCAGTAGTAGACGTAAGTGGAGAAGGAAGTGGAGAGATACAAATACAAGGAAAAAAGATACAAATAAAAGAAAAATCAAGAATTTTAGCCAACACATTAGGAACCCAACTAGGAGGCAACATATCATTAACTGCCAGCGAATCAATAGAAGTAAATGACAGCTTAGTAGATGCCGATGTTGGACTAGGTGCAACAGGCAATGGAGCAAGTATCACAACCAATAGTCCAGGTTTAACACTCATAAGTGGAGGACAAATTAGCACAGCAACACTTGGAACAGGAGCAAGTGGAGAATTAACAGTAAACGCCCAAGAGATAGTAGCAATAGGAGCATCATCAGATGGTGAAAACCTGAGTGGTTTATTTACAGACGTATTACCAGGAGCAACAGGGAGAGGCGGAGATGTCACAATAAACACTCAAAGCTTGAAATTATTAACTGGAGGGCAACTAGGAGCCAACGTATTTGGAGAAGGAGAAGGAGGAAACCTAACAGTAAACGCCAAACAAATAGAAGCAAGAGGCACAATACCAGTGGAAGCACCCCTACCACAACAACAACTACTACTGCAAGCCCTCAATGGTCAATTTCCCAGTGCAATTTTAGCCATAGTCATACCACAAGCAACAGGAAATAGTGGGAAATTAACAGTAAATAGCGATCGCATCCTCTTAGAAGATGGAGCGCAAATAGGAACAGGAACATTTGGACTGGGAAATAGTGGAGAACTAGCAATAAAAGCAACAGAGATAGAAGCAGTAGGAACCTCAGCAGATGGGTTATTACCAACTAGCTTTTTTAGTTCAGTGTTATTTGGAGCCACAGGTCAAGGTGGAAATATAAATATTGAGACACAAAGTCTGAGTCTAGAAGATGGGGGGCAAGTAAGAGCAGGAACATCTGGAATAGGAAACAGTGGAGACGTAACCGTGAAAGCGAAAGAAATTAACCTACAAGATAGCTCTGGTAATGGTCGGTTTGCCAGTAGTATCCAAGCATCTGTGGAAGATTTATCAGATCTAATTCCTGAAGCCTTGGGTAGTGGAGATGGAGGCCAAGTATTAATAGAAACTGAGCGACTGAGTATGGAAAATGGAGCTACAGTTAGTGCCAGCACATTTGGGGAAGGGCAAGGTGGAAATATTGAAATCAATGCTACTGACATTGATGTTAATAACAGTGTCATTAGTGCTGAGAGCAATGATAATAATAGTATCGCTAGAACTACCATTGGAGATGGAGGAAACTTAAGCATTAATACTCAAAGTCTCAACCTCAAAAATGGTGGCAGACTCCTAGCATCGACATCAAGTGGAGGTCAAGGGGGAAATATTACGATCGATGCCACAGAAATGGAAGCCTCTGGAATTTCACCAGATGGCAAATTTCCCAGTGGTATAGACAGTCGAGTCCAACAGGGATCAACAGGAAACGGCGGCAACTTAACCATAAATACCCAACGTCTAATACAAACAGATGGAGCATCAATTCAAGCCGGGGTTCTCAGTTCCGGTCAAGGGGGCAACGTTACAATCAATGCTACAGAGATTGAATTATCTGGTAGCGCTGCAAGTACAAACTTATTTCCAGAATTATCACCTCTGATCCAAAGCATAAACGGTGAAATTTCTAGTTCTTTATTGGTAACTGTTTTGCCTGGCGCAACCGGAAAAGGTGGAAACTTAACAATCAATACTCAAAATCTGACCGTGCGAGATGGAGGATTAATTGGTACAGGAACATTTGGTTCAGGAGAAAGTGGAGATTTAACAGTAAAAGCAACAGAAATTAACTTAATAGGTACTAACCCTACCGGTCAACTTCCTAGTACTTTGTTTACTTCAGTTTTGTCAGGAGCAACAGGCAATGGTGGAAACTTAAGCATTGATACCGAACGCCTCCGACTCACAAACGGTGGCCAACTCAGAGCAGGTACATCTGGTTTAGGTAAAAGTGGAGATTTGACTATACGAGCCAAAGATATTGAAATCACTGGTCGGGCTTTTGACATCACTGGTCGTGCTGATGATGATGGAGTTGGTAGTGGTATATTTGCTAGTGTAGAAGACTTAACAGAGTTATCTTTAGGTCAGGGTAAAGGGGATGGGGGTAACGCATTCATTCAAACAGAACGCTTAACAATTTTAGACGGAGCTGAAGTTAGTGTCATAACTGAAGGTGAGGGTAAAGCTGGAAATCTAACCATTAACGCCACTGACAATATTACTCTTTCTGGAGTCAGCGACCTTACAGGTAACTCCAGTGCTATCACTGCTGGCAGCGAACCAGGAGCAACACAAATAGGTGGAAATCTGAATATTACTACTCCCACCCTCAATCTCAGTAACGGTGCTATTGTTACTGCCAGAAGTCGCAGCAATTCTAATGGTGGTAATATCTCTTTAAATGTCAATCATCTCAACCTTGCTAGTGGCGCTCAAATTCTCACCTCCAGTTTCAATGACGGTAATGCCGGAACTATTAATATTAATGCGGATACTGCTATTACTCTCTCTGGACGTGATGTAAATTTTAACGACCGAGTGGCTAACTTTCAACCACAAAACATTGACACTGATGGGGCAGAAACTGCTATTACTTCTCGTTCTCGTGGTAATGGTAACGCTGGCTCTGTCACTATCAATACACCCACTTTAAGAGTAGAAGAGACGGGTACGATCGCTGTCAGCAGTTCTGGCAGTGGGGTAGCAGGTTCCCTGAATATTAATGCTCCTTCCATTCAACTCAATAATGGTACTCTCAGCGCTGAAACTGCTGCCGGAAACCAAGGCAACATTACCATACAAGCTTCAGAAATTAACCTCCAAAATCAGAGTGCTATTACTACAGATGCTACCAATACAGCCACAGGTGGGGATATTAATGTTGAGACAAAATTTTTAATTGGTTCAGACAATAGTAACATTAGTGCCAATGCAATAGTTGGTGAAGGGGGTAATATTTCTATTGGAGCACAAGGAGTGTTTTTAGACAATAGTAGTGAAATTACTGCCACCTCAGCTTTGGGTATTGATGGTTCAGTAAAACTGAATACTCAGGTAGACCCGACTCAAGGAGTGGTAAAATTATCTGCTAGTGTCATAGATGCTCAGTCATTAGTGGCACAAAATTTATGTGCTGCAACAACTGGGGAAAAACAGGGAAGTTCTTTTATCATTACAGGTAGAGGTGGTCTCCCACCAGACCCGACTCAACCATTGACAGTATTGAGGGGAACTGTGGGGTGGGAAAGTAATACACAAGAGGACACAAAAGTGGTGATGTCTGAGTCTCAACAACCAGTGGTGGTTTACCGTAGGCCAAAAAATCAGAATTTGCCACAAATTACTCAGGCAATGGGTTGGGTTATGACTGAATCTGGTAAAGTCACCCTAACATCTACTGCAAATAGAATTAATTCAGCTAGTCCACAATTAACTCATCCTAGTTGTTATCTATTTACACCTCTAGGAGTTGAAACTTCTAAAAAATAATAATTTGCTGTTTTTTAAATCACTAATATGAATTCAAACTCTTTATTAAACTCGATAAATACAACCTCTAATATTCTTGTAATTTTGATAATTTTATTACATCAAAAATCTGTCAATTCTCAAATAGTTCCAGATCGAACATTAGATTCAGAAAGTTCTGTTGTTAACAGTATTGACAAGCTCAAAGAAAAAATAGAAGGGGGTGCAATTCGTGGGTCAAATTTATTTCACAGTTTTCAAGAATTTAACGTGGGAAAAGGTCAAAGCGTCTACTTCATAAATCCAGCAGGAATTGAAAATATATTAACTAGAATAACAGG
>NZ_JBNHEP010000057.1:0-41421 GCF_050015995.1 Dapis brunnea BLCC-M229
TTATTATTGCTCTTGACGCAATAGAAGGAATTTTTCACTATCCATCACCTCTGGCTGGGTGCTTCAGGAGATGAATTTATTATTGCTCTTGACGCAATAGAAGGAATTTTTCACTATCCATCACCTCTGGCGGAGTGCTTCAGGAGATGAATTTATTATTGCTCTTGACGCAATAGAAGGAAATTTTCACTATCCATCACCTCTGGCGGGGTGCTTCAGTCCACTACTAGACATCTGGTGATAATAAAAAATCAAATCAATCCCATGCGCATAAATTATCAATTCTTTCCCCCTACTCCCTACTCCCTACTCCCTACTCCCTACTCCCTCTTTTCTAGAAACAAACTTAACTGAAATAGGCAAAGAAACCTCTGGATAACTATTATGAATTTTCAACATTATTTCGATCGCCTTTGCCTTATCCCCAATGGCAATAGTCACAGATTGCCTAGTCAAAATATCCGCCACAACTCGCGCCGCTTCCTCACTTTTTTCTGCCTCCTTTTCCAAAAAAGTAAATACTCGCTTCTTTGCCACCCTACCCTTATTTACCTGACACAAAACACTAATAAAATAAGGTTGTAAATCTCGTAATCTTTCCACATTATCTGCTGCATAATCTGACAAAAAATCCGTAGCAAAAACCTGCATATCTCCTGAAGGATGTTCGCTAAACTTCAATAAATAATCTTGACCGTAACTATCCTCAAAATAACGACTAACTAACTCACGCCCAAACACTCTTACATCATCCCGTACGCTGTCACAAATACTTACCATTATTTCCGGCGACCAATCAGTTTCATCAAAAGATGTTTGAAATATTTCCCAAGCAAAATTGCGAGAATCTTCCCAATCAGATTCTAACAATCTAACTGCAGCTAACATCTCCTGAGAATTACTCCGAAAACGACGAATATTTTCTGCAAATATTTGCCATGCAGCTTGTCTGACTGCCACTAATTGATAATTTGCCAACTTAACAATTTCAATTGTGGCAAAATCTCCCGCCCATTCCTGATAATTTGCCTTTAATATTAAACCTGCTAATTCTTGAGCAATATCGGATTTAGCTCTTAATAACTGCTTGGTTTTTTCTAAACTAATATTTTCTTGCCATCCCGGAATATCATGCCTCAATAAACCTGCTAAATAATCGTGAACTCCCTCTGACTTTTCTGGCATTACCAAAATATCGATAAATTCCCACGCTAACTGACTGGCAAAATCTGAATATTTCTTTGTCAAATCCTGAATTATAGGTTCAATTAAACTCCGAATATCTTCCTCAGAATTAACTGCCATAGCAATAATTAAATCTCGCCGAGAACTTATCAAAATTTCCTCTGGCAACTGACCAAATATTCTAATACCAATTTCCCGAATTTTTGGATATGGAGATTCAATCAACGACTCAATTAAATTAGTAGGAAATTCAGCAGCAGGAGTTTCATGGTTTTCCAGAATATTTGCTCCTAACTCTTGAATTTCTACTAATGGATGTTGGAGTAAATCTATAATAACTCCCATGCCTAATTGTTTTAATTGATAACTCAAACAACTCAACAATATATCCGCAATATCTTGAGCGACTCGCTCTATCCAATAAGTTTCTTGTTTGAAAGTTAATAACTCAGCAATAACTTTACCAATTAATACTTTGGCAGTACCTTCCTTGAGACTATGTGAACTGAGGAAATTTTTAACAAAATCACGAGTTTCTGGTTCCTGACTGGTAATTAAAGCTGCCATAAAATTAGCATTTAAAAATCTATTTGGTTGTTTATTTATCCAGCGATAAGCTGCTGTATGTGCTTTAGGCAAAATACTATTTGCCGATGCTAAAACCAAGTCTAGATCGGGGTCTATTTTTTTATATCTTTCTATAGCTAATTCAAATCCAAACCTAACTGTAACTTCATAAGGTTTTTTGATAAATTCTATGAGAGTTTTGATATTTAGTTTTGGATAAAAACTCTGGCAACTATCCAATACTCTCACAGCAAAATTATGTACAGCATGACAGTTACTTTCTAATAATAATTGCACCAATATTCCTGGTTGTTTCTCCCATAATTCAGGAAAAGCTTCTCCCCGTTGTTTTATCTCCTTATTAGTTCGTTCAAAGTATCCGTTAAACCGCCAATTTAGGCGATCGGAAGATAAAGAATAACGAGAATGATTTGTGTAGAGAATATGAGATAAGACTAGAAAATTAACAAATCTATGTTGTAGTTCAGAATAAAATTTATTTTCTAGCCGATAATACATAACATCAGCATCAGAATATTGCCGTAAAATACCTACAGCTAAATTAATATATTCAACATCATTGTCTATGCCGAGTTTCTCTAAAGTTCGCCAAATTCGCTTCCGTAAATAATTACGAGTTTTTTCAGTATAAACTTCCCTACCAGTTGTATTTTCTTTGTCAAATCTATAAGTAAGAATGCCAAAAACTTCTGGGTCTCGACGATATTCAGCCATTTTAAAAATATGACGAATTGGCTGAAAAAAGTTTTCTTGAAATGGAGCAGTGCGGAGAAAATTTAAAAGAGCAGATCGCACATATTCATTATCTATTTGATATAGCCTTTCTATGTCTGAGAAACTTTTACCTTCCGCCAAACTTTGGTTAAATACTTCCTCAAATTTTTCTGCCGTTCCATGAAGAGCAAACTCTCTTAATTCTGGCGATAAAAACTCAATCATTTCCGTCTGTAATTCGGCGCGAATTTCAGAGTCAGATAATTTTAAAATCGCCTCAAAAACTATCCGACTAACAAACTCTGAAGTTGTCGGATTTTCATAAAGTCTAATTAAAGCAGCAAGAGCATCCTTTCCCCCACACCAACCCAACGACCAAGCAATACAATAATCTCTTAAATCTGTACCAGTGCCGAGAAAATTAATTAACATCGGAGTAGCTTCAGCTATTTTTAATTCTCCTGCCCGCCAAATAATTCTTTCCAGAGGACGATTAGTTTTTTCTCTAGCTAAATGTTCGAGAATTGCTTGTTTACGGAGATGATTATGGTTAGGAATTTCGCTTTTTTTAGGCAGAGAATTCAAGGAAATTCCAGTGACGTTCCGATAACCACCTTTAATTTTTTCTTGTATTACTTGATAGAAAACTTTTTCAGCTTTAGCAAAAGAAACGTAGCCATCTGTTTTAATGCCATGTCTTAATTGTGAACCACGACGACCGTAGTTAAAATTAACCATATAATGCTGATTTTCCTTCACTTCAAATAGCTCAACTTCATAAATTTTATCCGAGCGATCATCTTGATAATGGAGGATAGTTTTTTTGATTACTTTCATAGTTTTAGGGAATAGGGAATAGGGAATAGGGAAGATAGGTTGGATAATAAGGAACAAGCAAAAAATATTTACCAACAGATAATTGACAATTGACAATTGATAATTAAAGATAGCTTTTATTAATCAATAATTGATAATTAGAGATAGTTTTCATTATCCACTATCCATTATCAATTATCAATTATCAATTAAAAAGATTTCCTTATATTCAATCAAGTACGGTTTTAACCAGAGGTAATTATCCATTATTCATTATCAATTAATGAACCCATTTTACCCATAACTAGATTTTATATAGCAATCCTATTTTAGTTGTAATATTTTGGTAGTAGTTAGCAATCAGGAAGGGGAACCCTCAAATTAGCAACGTACATAAGTTATAATTTAAAATATTTCAGTTAAAATTAACTATTATAAAACTTATTACAACCTATTTGGAATTTCTATATATAGCCTTACGTTGTTAATATAAGTTGAGAATGTTAACTAACTGCCAGCTATAATGAATTAACATTCTTAAATTAAAGAGCGGTTATTCTTGAGTGAATTGTACTTTCTAATTATAAGACATCAAATTATAAGATATCAAACAATTTAAAAATTAATCTGGAGGTAATTATGTCAGAAAAATTAACCAAGAAATAAAGAAAATTCGGCATTTCAAGTCTCCAACTTCAATAGGAGGTAGTATGAAAGCAGTTCTTCTGCGAAGCTAACTGATAACTGATAACTGAAATGATACTTCTGCCCCATGAATATCCAGACACGAGTAATATAATGTCCGCTGGTATCGTTTGCGTAAAAGCTAGGGTGAATATCTACAGGAAATTTAAGTTTTTTCCAGCTTTTAAACCTTTTAAACCTTTTAAACCTTTTTTCTTCTTCCTTCTTTCCTCTTTCTTCTTCCTTACCTTACAATACTGATGCTACCGGACATGATATTATTAATTATTAATTATTGAAAAATTAGCCAGCGATGAATTAACGTCTAATATAAACTATTAAATTCACCTCCTGGCAATTACCAAATAATTAAGGTTTAAAGCCTCTCCCTTAAAGGAGAAATAAGCGGTCGTTTGCGTTAGCGAAGCTCCTCTGAAAGAGGCAGCATTCCGTCAGGATGGGATGGATAGGTTACCTAACCATATCAAATCGACCAAGAGAGAAAAAGTTTTCCTTTGAGTCAATCCTATTCTGTTTTCAAGGAGAGGTAATTGTTAATTATTAATTATTAATTATTAATTATTAATTGTTGAACTACTTTTATTCCTCCAACCAAACAGAAACCGAACCACCATTACAACGAAACTCTGCCCAACCCCACTCATTTGTATAAATAGGTTCCTGAATATGTTCCGTGAGGTCATAAAACTTAGCATTAGGCTTACCTACTTCCATCCACTTGTAACCAGGATAGCTATCGCTCATAATTACAGCCATTGCTTTTGGATGTTCTTCAGTACCCAAACGAGTCCAACCGATAGTATTGTAATGATCGAAATAATCATATTGTGCCCCATAAGCATAATATTTCCGGGCAAAAAGTAACTTATCAATTATCCAACGGTGGGATGGTAAGAAAATCTTGTAACGGTTACCATCTTTCCCATAATCTTCATACTCTGCACCATAATAGTCAGCATAAAAAATACAAGGATATCCTTCACTACGCAACAAAATAATAGCATAAGCTAAAGGCTTAAACCAAGGTTCAACAGGAGCTTCCAATGCTTGTAATGGTTGGGAGTCATGATTTTCCACAAAAGTAACAGCATTGACCGGACGTTCCTGCATCAAAGTACCATTGAGAATATAGCGCATATCATAATGTCCCCCCGCCTTACTCGCATAGTAAAAATTGTAATGTAGAGGAACATCAAACACAGACATTCTGCCACCAACTGAATTAATATACCAGTGCAACGTGCCAATATCATTGTACCAATATTCCCCCACCATAAATAAATCCTTCTGAAAATGATGTTCTAATACATCTATCCACAGAGGAAAAAACCAGGATGAAATATGTTTGATAGCATCTAGACGGAAACCATCCACTCCCGTATTTTCGATATACCACTTACCCCAACGTATCACTTCATCCCGAACTTCTTTACTCTGGAAGTCAACGTCAGCTCCCATTAAGTAAGCAAAATTTCCTTTCTCCAACGCTACATAATCATCAAAGCTTTTTCCTTCAAATAGATATATTGTATTTTGTTCCTTGCTATAGTCATCATAATCTACTGCATCAAAATGCCACCAATGCCACTCAAAGTCAGAATACTTTTTTTGCCGACCAGGAAATGGGAAATGAGTATAACCTTTAACTTCACGCATTTCACCCTTGGGATGAATGCGGTCATCCTTAGAAAAAGGAGTTGCTTTAACAATTTCTGTTCCATCAGCACCCATGCGATGGTTGAGCACTCCATCAGCATACACATCAATACCAACATTATGCAGAGCTTGAATAGCATCTAAATATTGTTGGCGATCGCCATATTTTGTTCTAACGGTACCTTTTTGGTCAAATTCTCCCAGGTCATACATATCGTAAACCCCATATCCCACATCATAAGTACCCCCGATACCTTTGTAAGCTGGTGGTAACCACATTGCAGTAAAACCTGCATCTGCTAATTCTTGAGCTTTACTGGCCACTTGATTCCATAGGATGAGGTTAGGGTCAATATACCAGTGGAAATATTGCATCATTACGCCATTAATTGCTGCCATTTTGGGAAATCCTCAAATCTACCAAAATAATTATGGCTGTTTTGTGGTGTTGAAGCAATAGTATTTGTCTAGTGGTAATGGTGGAGACACTTATGCAATGGTGCCCTGCGACAGATTGTTAAATGCCACCCGAAGTCTAAATTTTAGCCGTAAGTATACACCCTACTGGCTAGACCGACATAACTAAAATGATGCTTGAGGAATATTGCTTAAATCTTTGTCAATTCAAGCTTTTCCCCAAAATATATCCCACTATTTTAGCTGAGACAATTCACTACTGGAGTGACACGCTTCATTAATGGATAATTGATAATTGATAATTACCTCGGGTTTTAACCGTTACGGAATTGAATATAAGGAATATTTTCTTTTTTCAAGGGGAGATTGGAAGCTAGCGTTTCGCTACGCGACATGAAACGCGTTTGCGGAGCATGACCTAGGATAGCGTCCCGGAGGGAAAGGAGACCTCGCCATCCCATCCTAACGGACTGCTCCGCTTTCCGACCGCTTTTTCCCCTATCCAAGGGGAGGCTTCAAGGCGTGAATTATTTAATTATTAATTCTTGAATTACCTATTTGTAAAAATGTAGGTTGGGTAGAGCGGTAGCGAAACCCAATACCAGTATTGTTCAATACCTTTGAGAGATTAGATTTTAGCGGTAAGTACCCACCCTACAATAATAGACATCTCCAGAAAAGAGGGAGTAGGGAGTAGGGAGCAGGGAGCAGGGAGAAAGAATTGATGGTTTATGTGGGATAATTGATTTGATTTTTTGGCGTTGCTGAAACACGGTATGAAATTCCTAAGAATGTAAGTTTTGAGTCCAAAATATGAAGTGCAAATCATACCTATTTCCTACCCAAAGTTGCGGAAAAAACTCCTTTCTACCTCCTGACTCCTGACTCCTTTAATATCATACATTTATTCAGCAATGCCGATTTTTTATTAAGTGAAACTTGCCTAAAAGTGTGCTTTTTTACGCATCATATCGTTATTCTATTATTAAGTCAATGCTCCTTAGTCGAAGATGCTTTTTCATAATTTTTACAAAACTAGGGCAGGTTTTAGATTTAACTCAAAGCCGAATTTTGTTGAACATATTCCATAGTATTAATAACCGAATCAATTTCCACTTCTGCACCTGAGCGAACCACAAATTCACTTCCTCCAATTTTTGTAGCAATATTTCCCCAATCATAAGTATAGCCCAACCTCGTCCAAGGATAACCATTTTCACCATAAGAAATGAGTATTTGTTCATTTACCCATTCCTCATGTAGGGGTTCAACGGTAGAAGGAAATTCCAAGCTACAGCTAGTATCCCTAATTTCTGGATCTGGGCAAGGACGGAATAAATCTTGAGGTTCAACCCACATCTGTACAAATTTAGTTTTACCATTGTCAGAAGGTAAGCCGAGATATTGTTCGAGTCTGAGGATTAAATTCTCTTCATTCAGGTTAAGTTGAGACCCAAAGGTTTGTAACTGAGGAACAGGAGTAGTCCAGACTTCTCGACTTAACTGCATTTTTTTACCTACGTTGTCGTCATAGCCATTCCAGGAAGTCCAGGTTACCATCAATAACTTGGGGTTTTCCATCTATTTCTCGCCATATTAGATCGGGATTATCTGAAGTAATTGACCATAATTTGTTGTATATTTCATCTTCCTTAGCATCAGCAGCATCTTCAACTGCTTGTGTGTAGGATCTTTGTAGTTGGATTTCAAATAGTTCTTTTAATTCTTTGAGGTCGGCAGTTAATGACTGTTGGAAAAGTAAAGTAATTGTTAGGATAATTCCTAAGAGGATGATGATTAATATTGTTGATATAGTGAGCAGTTGTTTTTTCATAGTTTTACTGATTTTATTATTTACTAAGACCAAATATCAAAAGTCTTGCTATATCTTTTTAAGAGTATAGAGTATGGTTCTTTAGAAGAATAGCAATTCTCAAAAACTTTGCTATACTTGAATTTTATATTTATGAATACTATTGATTGATGTAATTTGATTGTTTACTAACTTTATGTTATTTCTCTGGTTATTTTGACTACACTCCAAGGGTAGCATTAATTTTGATAAATGGTACAAGTAGTAATGGCGCTTAATGCCTATAATCGTTAAAAACATTCCTGAAGCTTACTTATTAGTTAATAACTAAAGTCACAGAGCAAGTATAGCATTATTTTTTGGAATTGGTATAATTGACTGATAACTGAAATAACAATGCTTAGAGACTGTTTGTAAAGGAAATATAAAAAGGATATAGGGAACAGGGAACAGGGAACAGGGAATAGGGAATAGGTATGGAGGGAGGAAGAAATCAAGACAACTATTTGTAAGTTAAAAATCTGGGAATATATGTACCTTTAAACCTCTGGTATCTAGGAAATTTCAATCTCTTGAAGTACTACCGCTTTTAGATTTTAGTCATTATTTGCTCTGTTAAGACTTATTTTACAAACAGTCTCTTAGGCAGAAAAAAATTAACACAGAATAGCTAGATAGAGTGAGTTTTTCTCAACAATTCTGAATCCTCAATTATTTTTCCTGAATTATTTTTTTTAAGTCATATTTTATGACTTAAAAACTAACTTGTCTGGCAGCCATCATATAACGGAAAATATATTCTACTAATTCAATATAATTATAAGCAGATTCAGGAGAGTTTGCCCAAACTGTTACACCGTGATTACGAATTAGTAGAGCAGGAATTTTTGGTGGAGATTCTAGGAAGCGATCGCTTATTTCATCGGCAATTTTTTTAACTTCTAAATGATTCACAAATAAAGGCATTTCTACCGAAGGGTTTTCTTCCCAAATGCCGAAACCTTTAAGCATTTCTAGTGATGGTAAAAGCAAACCATTTCCCTCAGTAAAATTCGAGACTAAATTTGCCTCTATAGAGTGTACATGATAACAAGCTTTAGCTTCTGGAAAACATTGATAAATAGCTTGATGAATACTTGTTTCAGCAGAAGGGCGAAAATGAGGATTTGGCTTTTCTAATACTTGACCATCTATATCTACTCGGAGAAAATCTTGTGCAGTTAATTCTCCTTTCGGGCGGCCACTAGCAGTAATCCAAAAACTATTATCTGGTAGACGAGCAGAAAGATTTCCAGCAGTACCTACCATCCAACCTTTTTGATAAAAGTGTGTCGCTGCACAGATTAAAGATTCACGGGGGTCAATGTTCATTTTTCAGTAATATTTACAAATGTCTATAACTGTTTTTTATTAGTTTGGTAAATAGGATTAATGTAAGCATTCAGCCGTCAGTTATCAGTTATTAACTCCTTATCAGACCGAAGGAGGAATTAGTTTCCAAGGAGAATTAAAACTTATGTTTACTCAGCATTCCACAGGAAAGAAAAAGGTCATCAGCTAACCTTCGTAATTGCTTGATTCTTTTAAAAGAGGAAAAGCTTTAAGCTGAATGCTAATAATCTTTTTAAGTTATCAAAATCCAGACTAAATTTTAAATATTAAATATTTTCTTAATCTCTGTTAATTAGATAACGGTTTGTTAATGAGAAACAGTATTTTTTCCCTCGTTTATGTTTTCTATTTCCTAAAATATAAAACCTCTGTACCTAATCTATTTTATAAATGATACATTACTTTCGTAACCATTCAGCTCTAAGCTAGCCTCGTGGCTCGGAACTACGTTAACAGTTATTAGTAGACCTCTTGCAAAAGTTTTAATTAAATCAATTTCATATCTTGAAATTGGTGACTTCATTTCCTATTCCCTATTCCCTATTGCCTGACTTCTGCAAGAGGTCTAGCTATTGCTTTTGGTTTTAGATAAAAGCTTTATTGAAAGCAACCAGACAGAGCGGGGTTTTATTAAGCCAGAGTTAAATCTTACTACAAAAGTAGGGTCTTATTGCTGAGAGCTGATAGCTGAGAGCTGAATGCTTATTTACTTTATATTTCCAGAATACCATTATTTGAGAATTGAGTTAAAGTTGTGGATGAAAATAATATCAATAAAGGGCTACTAAGATAACATGAACCCACTAAATCGGTTTTCTGACCGAGCAACAGATTATGCCAAGTATAGACCCAACTATCCAAAAGAAGCAATTACTGCTATAATAGGTGGATTTGACAATCCTTCTGAATTAGTAGCAGCAGATATTGGAGCAGGTACAGGGATTGGCTCTAGAATGTTAGCTGAACAGGGAATCAATGTAATCGCTATTGAGCCAAATATTGAAATGATAAATGTTGCTGCACCTCATCCTTTAATCAAGTTTCAGAAGGCAACAGCAGAAGCTATAAATCTACCCGATAAATCTGTAGATTTAGTAACTTGTTTTCATGCTTTTCATTGGTTTAACTTGGAACCTACTCTACGAGAATTTCATAGAATTTTAAAACCATCTGGCAGGTTAGCTATTGTACGGAATAACTGGAATAAAGAAGATGGATTTACTCAAGAAAATAGTAATTTAATGAAGCAGATATCTAAACTTCATCCACTAGCCAAAAATAAGGGTCATGTTTCGATTACATCTTTAGAAGAAAGTCCGCATTTTGTTAATTTTAGACATTCAGTATTTGCTCATCGGCAAGAGTTAGATTTACCTGGATTAATTGGTCGAATAATGAGTTCTTCATCAGTCCCAAATCAAGGTTATGAACGGGAAGAGATTACGAAAAATTTAAAGATATTATATGAGCGATGGGTGGATAAAAAAGGTTTAGTTTATTTCGTTTATCGTACTGATTTATATCTTGCTGAACCTAGGGTAATAATTACTTCAAATCAATTTTGACTTTTCCCTTTAGGGAGATTGGGAGATGGGGAGGTGGGGGGATTGAAGGCTTGAAGTAATTATAGAATTATCAACATATATTATATAACCGGATTCTATATAACAAGCAAAAAATATTAATTGTACCACATTAATCTGAAATCTGCTGTCAATCTAAAAAAAGAGATAGAGAAAAGGAATTTAATATCAAATCCGTCTGATTAGACATAAAAAAATTCTCCAATCGTCATAACTACTAAGTCAAAGTGATTCTCTTTCCTCCTGAATTCTGAATTCTGAATTCTGGCTCCTGACTCCTTTTGACTTAACCAATCTATGACTGTTTAACCGGATTTGATATAATCTCCAAACCTCTATCATTATAACTACGATCAACCCCAATAAAGATTCTATTAGAGCAGATTTTATATCAGTGAGGTAAACCTTTAGCGGGCAATATTCCCGCACTACAAATATTTTATTTCTGAATAATTTATATAGCAATTTCCATACTGGTAAGGTACAAAATTCGTTTGTTTTAGGGAATAGAATAGAAATAAAGATAGGTGTACCTCCGTACCCTGAGAAACCCTATAATTAATAATTGACAATTGTGGAAAAGTATTTGTACTTCATATACTTATAACCTGCTGTAGATAACAATACTCTTGGAGAAAAATATGCAAGTTCAAACAGAAAATAAAATATATATTCCTGAAGAATATTTTTTATTAGAGGAAACTGCTGAAAATAAACATGAATATAGAAATGGAAAAATTATACCAATGACAGGCGGAACTACTAATCATAACGAAATTGCCAGTAATTTTTGTGCTTACTTAAAGTTTGCTTTAAAAGGCAAAAATTATCGCGTATTTATCGGTGATGTACGTTTGTGGATACCTGATTATAATTTATATACCTACCCTGACTTAATGATAATTGAAGGTGAACCTAACTATTATCAAAATCGCACTGATACAGTTACTAATCCCTCAATACTTGTTGAAGTATTATCAAAATCAACAGCAAATTATGACCGAGGTGAAAAGTTTAAATTGTATCGCTCAATTCCCGATATTAAAGAGTATATTTTGATTGACCAATACCAGTTTTATATTGAACAGTATGTTAAAACTGCTGAGGAAAAATGGGAAGTCACATATTATGAATCTGAAGAGTCAATATTAAAGTTAACTTCTCTAGATTTTCAAATAGCTTTCAGCGATATTTATGAAAGAGTAGATTTTAACAATCAAGATTGAGAAAGATATATAGCAACCCTATTTCAGTTGTTATATTTTGGTGATACTTAGGAGTCAGGAGTCAGGAGTCACAATTTCAAAGGTTTTAAGTTAAAATTAACTGTCAGAAAAATTTTCAAAACTAATTTAGGATTGCTATACCAAAAAGAAGAGAGTAGAAGGAAGAATATTTATTATGAATATTCTATAGGTAGTAGATATAAATGGATTGGCAAAATTGATTTTTTATAGTTAGGGAAAACTTGAGTTTTGATAAGAATAAAAGAGTTTTTTATACCCCCCTATTCCCTATTCTACGTAATCATTCAGCGGTCAGCTCTCAGCTAGCCTCCTGGGTCGTAACTGCCTCTTTCAGAGGAGCTTCGCAATTCAAGTCGCTCCGCGAAACGTTAACAGCTTCATTACCTTTAAAAGAGGAAAAAGTAATAAGCGAGATTTCATGCTAATTAAAAGTTACTGTAAAAGTCTATCAGTTAACCTTAAAAGTCTATGGAGCTACATCGTTCATTTTTATTGCGCTCAAGCTGACTGCTAATAGCTGAATGCTTACTATTCTACAGATTTTAAAAAAGAATGTTATAAATAGTTTAAAACTTTAAATTACTCTAGCGTCAAAGTTTTGAGCGTATAAAATCTAACTTTTAATTTTTAACGTAAGCATTCATACTTCAGCTATCAACTAAGGTGTTTAGCATTGAGACTATATATTCAATTTTTGTCAAAGGGAATAGGGAATATAGAATCTAGAGATACAACAGCTTATATTATGTTCGGTTAAATAGTTATTATAATTGAAGTTCGTAGTATAGCTCTCAGCCCGAACTGTAGATAGGGGTGAGAGCTATACTACAAACAAAAACTTTATTATAAGTGATTATCCGAACATGATATTATGAGTTATTAATTCATTTATTTGCCTAATTTATTCAAAAATCTGAGTGCTTACCTTTTAAATTTTTACTTTTGACTTTTAACTTCCGTGAAACGGTATTACCTTTGCCAAAGTTTTCGTAAAGCAGAACTCACTACATCAGAATAACGTAATTCTCCAGACAAAATTTTCGTCATAATAGTAGTAGCGCGAGGTCTCTTCACTCCTACTTGATAACCAATATTTGAAAAACGAGAAAATCCTTGAGCTAAACGTTGTGCCCAGACCATATCTTTCCCCCATTCTTCATTAATTATTTGAGTGTATTTTTCTAGGGCAAATAAATCCCCATTTAGAGAATTATGAATTGCTGTTGCTGCTTTAATACCTGTAAATATAGAAGGTCGAATTCCTTCCGCAGTAAAAGGGTCAACAATACAAGCTGCTTCTCCTGCTAAAACAGCATTTTGAGTATGTAATTTTTGATTCCCATTCCATAGACATAAAGGATGACCAAACTTCTGAACATTTTGAATATTTACCTCAAATAGAGTGGCATATTCTGTTAATAAACTTCCAAAATTTTGACCGTGCTTTCGCCAAAAAGTACCGACTCCTATTGAATATCCATCAGCTTTAGGAAAGTTCCAAACATAGCCATTATTTAACATTCCAAATTCAAAATAAGCACTATCAATTTGTTGATTTTTAACTGGTACTTCTATTTCCATCGCGCCACCAGCAAACCGTTTACGATTTTTAAAACCTAACCATTTTGCCATGGAACCTTTAGCACCATCAGCAGCAATTAAATAGCGACAAGTAAAAGATTGATTATTTGTATAAACTTGCCAATTATTGTTCTTAAATTCTATGCCGATAACTGGAGTTTTATCTCTAATTTCTGCTCCCTGTTTTTGCGCTTGCTTAACGATAAAATAATCAAAAATTTCTCGACGCACCATCCAAATAGGTTGTTGATTTTGTAATTTTACTTCTACTAAATCCCCTTTTTTCCAGGTATAACGAATGGAGTTAATTTTCAGAGAAATAGCTGGTGTAAAATCAAAATCAAACCATTCTTGAACAATAGGAGAAACTCCACCTCCACAGGGTTTATATCGAGGTAAACTTTCTTTTTCTAAAACTAATACAGAACGTCCGTTTTTTGCTAGATGATATGCCGCACTTGCTCCTGCTGGTCCGGAGCCAACTATAATACAATCAAACATTTTAATTAGGGAGTAGGGAGTAGGGAATAGGGAATAGGGAATAGGGAATAGGAAAAATTCCAGCAGTTTTTAGGTTAATGAACTACATTAAAAAAATAATAACCCAGTAGGGACGTTCCATAACAAAAATGGGTTTCATGTTGCGCAGCAAAACGTTTCTAATGTGGTCTAATATCATGTCCGGATAATTATTTATAAAAAAGTTTTTGTTTGTAGTAGGGCTTTAGCCCTAGAAATATGTATCTTCGGGCTAAAGCCCTACTATGAGCTTTAATTATCACTAAAAAAGCATAGAAACCGGGTTTGTATGACAGCGGTTTTCCTGCAGGGTAGACCACAGTAGGGGCGAATGGCCATTCGCCCCTACAAGATTTTTGCTTGTGATATGGAATCCGGTTATATAGTATATGTTCATAATTCTATCTAGACTTCAATCTCCCCATCTCCCTATCCCCCCATCTCGCCCAAATATATAATAATATTTAACCGGATTTTATATGAAGATGTGGTTCATCAATTTGAAAAGCGCTGTAAATACCCCTTCATCATAAAATTAACCTCCAACAAACCCAGTTTCTGATACCAGTCATAACCAAAATACTGTAGGGGCAAATAAATGGCTATTCGCCCCTACGACTAATTATATAGCGCTACGAATTCAGGTATTTGACATTTCTAAATTCTCAAACCCTTTGACAGTTTACTATTCCCTATTCCCTATTCCCTATTCCCTATTCCCTAGCGCGTAGCGCTATACTAATGCTACCAGATTTGATATTACCGAAATATTGTGGTCATCCCATTGGAGTCTAAATTATCTATTGCAACTCTTAATTTTTCAGCCAGTTCCCGAACATGAGGTTCTCTAAATATTGTACTGTGACCTCCAGGGACTTCATAAACCTCTACTCCTCCACTAGCTAGTTTGCCCCAACCCATTTGAGGGTCAACTTGCCATCCTTCAGGTGCTGACTTATGGATAGCTCGGAATAAAGCAACTTTGCCTGGGTAAACTTGCGGAACATATTTTCTTCCAGCTTGTTTATTAGCTCTTTGCACAATTTGGTTGGGATTGATATTATCTAAGGAAAAGGAATTCCTCTGATTTCTCTCTTTATTTCTATGCTTGAACCACTGGAATCTCCCTGTTATTTTCTTGAGGATATAGTTGGGTCCAAGTTTCCAAAAGTTATCAAAATGATCGGAAAGTCGCTGATTTACTGGTATTCGAGTGAAACATCCTGGTGCTGGAGTATCAAACACAACTAATAGAGAGACCGTTTGACCTTGGGCGATTAGTTGTTGAGCTACTTCCAAAGCTACCATACCTCCAAAGGAAGAGCCTCCTATGAGATAATCTCCTTCTGGCTGGATAGTTTGTATTTCTTTGATGTAGCGAGCTGCCATATCTTCGATTTTAGTCAGAGGGGGTTCCTTTCCATCTAATCCTTGTGCTTGTAGTCCATAGAACGGTTGGTCTAAACCTAACTCAAGTGCTAATCTTCGGTAGTACAAGACACTCGCACCAAGAGCGTGCATACAAAATATAGGTGTTTTAGTACCAAGTGGTTGAATGGGAACTAGCGATCGCCATCTTGCTGAATATCCTTTTTCACGAATTACCTTGGCTAGTTGTTCAATTGTTGGTGCTTCTAAAAGAGTAGCTATTGGAATCTTGTTGTTCAATTCCTCCTCAATTTGACTGAACAAACGAGTAGCTAATAGGGAGTGACCGCCTAAATTAAAGAAATTATCTTTAATACTAATAGACTGAATACCTAAAACTTTTTCCCATATTTTGCTCAATTGGAGTTCTATTTCGTCACGGGGAGCAACAAATGTTTGTTCAAATTCTTGCTGGATGATTTTATCGACTCGTTTGAGTATGACATCAAATCCACCATTCTCTAAATTTTGTTTTAGTTGCAAGCGTTGAATTTTGCCAGTTAAGGTTCTCGGAATTGCGTATTTATCAAGAGGAATGATGTAATTCGGATTTATACCCAGGGTTTGAGTTACTTTTCCGCGAATTTGTTTGACTAATTTAACTAATTGACTATCTTCCGTAATTGGTGTATGGAAGAAAATAGCTAACTCATCGGTATCGCCGTTTTGTTGTCGAATGTTAGACGCAACAGTATAAGAAGGTTGAACCCCTTCAATTTCTTCGACTATCAATTCAATTTCTTGACAGGAATAATTCTTGCCATTGATAATAACTATCTCCTTTTCTCGTCCTGTCACCGTGAGGTAATTCTGATTGAGAAATCCTAAATCTCCAGTATTCAACCAATCATCTTCTGTAAAGAGCGTCCTATTCAATGTGGGATTATTGTAATATACACCAGTTCTGTTTACACCCCAAATTTGGATACGACCAACCTCACCCTCATTAAGTAAATTATTCTCATCATCAACAATACGAATTCCACAACCAGGTAAAGGTTTACCAATTTGTACAAATTGTTCGCCACGCTGGTTATAACCCATTGCTATCCACTCACGGTTACTGGCAACAACTCCCGTTTCAGAAAGACCATAGCCAACATTCAGCACATCCGAACCCAATCCCAATGGTTGTAATGTCTGTAAAAAAGAACGGCAAGTTTGAGGCACAATTTTTTCCGCCCCTAAACCAATGGTTTCGATTGAGCTTAAATCCCAGCGAGGTTTGGAAACTTCCTGAATTTGCTCTATAATTTGTGTCATGGCAAAGTTCGTTAATACGCTGCCATTCACTTTGTATCGATCAACAATATCTAACCAAAGCAAAGGATTTCCGAAAAAGCGTTCTGCAGGAAGATAAAGGGTTTTAGCTGATTTTGGGTTGACGATACCAAATCCTGACGCATTATCAAAAGGAACCCAAGTCAAGGAGCAGTAAGACGACTCAGATTTCTCATTTCCTAATAAGAATTGACCGATCGCTGTAACCGCATCGAAGGAAATCAGTTTTGGAGTACCTGTTGTACCAGAACTAGCGAGCAATAAAGCTAAATCTTCGGGTTGGTTGTCATAGAAATGCTGACTCGGAGCAAATTCTTGGGATTTTTCTATAGTTAGTAGGTTAGGAGTAGAATCTTTGAGAATATTGTGAATTGTTTCTGTCAGATTATGTGCGGTCAAAATTACAGGATTATCTAAAGCTTGCCAAACTTGTTGCAGTTTAGCATTTTGAGCAGTAATGTTGGAACTATTGGAGGAAGTTGCTACAGGTACAGCGACGAAACCACCTAAAAAACAACTCCAAACCGCTGCTACAAAATCATAACAATGTTCAACATGAATGATCACAAAATCTCCAGGAGATAAACCTTGTGCTTGTAAGTAACCGAGTAAGGTTGTAGACTGTTGCCAAAGCTCACCATAATTTCTGGTTACTCCTTGCTCTTCCCTCAAATCAATTATTTCGCTTTCAGAAAAGCGATCGATTTTTTGTTTTAAGGTTTCTGCTAGAGAGGATACGAACTCAAAAGCTCCCGTCAATCTTTCTCCGTAGGCGATCGCTGCTACTTTGTCTTCTATTCCATTCTTAGAGAACCCATCTAAACCTAAACTTGCTTGTAATTGAGTGTCAATTTGTTTAAAATAATCAAAACGCTTGATGTGATTTAACGTTGCTTCTTTAACTGTCAAAAATTCGGCAGTTCCCCGTCGTAGATTATAAAGAAAAGATCCATTGCGTTGAAAGTCTAAGTCAGGAACATCTAAGGGGATTTGCAGTAGAGCAATTTGTTGGTTAATTTGAGCAAGTTGTTTCTCTAATTCATTAAAAAGATCCTGACCTAAAGGAGTAAATTTAGCATACTTGCGCAACTGCTCAAGTCCGATTTCCAGTTGTAAAGGAATCTTAATTAGTTGGCTTTTGGTAAAGTCTAAAAGTTCGCCAGTAGGGTTTGCTCGATAAACATTTAACCAAAACTGAGCAACAGGTGTATAAACATATATGGCATGGAAAATTCCTCGTAGGGGACGCAAATCCAAACGCCAAGGCGAATAATACAAATTGCTAGCTTCAGCATCTTCAACCGAATCCAACAAAAGGGGATTATTTTGTTCAATCAAGAATAAGCGATTATGGTGAAACTCGTGAATAAAGTTATCAGCTAATCTATAGGGGTTTTCAATCACGCTACAAATTAGAGCGCCAGAAAAATCTGAGCTAGTGAGGTTGGTGAAAGTTCCTACATCTATCGGTTTGAGAGCTAATACCTGCATAAAATAATGCAATTGCTCAAAAGTCTGAGGATGATATTGCTCAATCAGTGCTAATCCATCTTTAACCAGGGTGACATATTGCCCCTGATAGGTCATTCCTGTTTCAACAACTGTTTGACCATCTGGAAAAGCTGGAGAATTAAAACAATAAGGTTGAAATCGTAATTCCCGACTTGCAAGTTGAATAGTTGGAGATTTGCCTACTTTCAAATTCTCGTCAGCTAATGTTGCATTTGTGGTTAATTCTAGAGTTTGTTTGTTGTGTGTGACTAAAAGTTCTGATTTTTCTGAATTAATACCATAAATTTCTATTTTTCCATTTCCTTCTAGGTAAAGGGATGTACCAGGAATTGCTACTGGTAAATGACAAATTAAAGGGGTTTTAAATTGATAACTTTGCTGAGACAGAAAACCGTATGCAAGTGCAAATAGCTTAAACTGATTGAGGTGAAATATTAGTGCTTGAAGAGGTGTTTTTTGTTGAATTGCCTGACAATATTCTTGAGTAACGAGAGGTAAAGGTTTCTTGGTTAGGGTTGCTGTAACTAAATCGAATGCTAATAGACACCAATGATTAGCAAAAGGATCTGACCAAATTAAGCTAAACTTTTCTGATGCTTCTGTAGCGATTTGATGATAAACTTCTAAAAATTCTTGAATCTCCGAAATGTCTTCCTCAGAACCATCAAACGTAGGGTGACGCATCAAGACTTGTTGTATAGCGATCAGGGTATTAATATTCTGCTGTTGGCGATCGTCAAAAAGTTTAGGGTCAGTCCAAAAAAAACTTGATTGACTGAGTTCATATTGATTTTCAGCTATTTCAAAGTCTAGCTCTGTGTTGATTGACATTACAGCTCCATAAAATTGATAGAATAACTTGAGTCTTAAATTTTAATATTATAGGGACGTTGCATACAACGTCCCTACTGTATCCAGCTAAACAATTGTCATTGCGACGATAGGAAGCAATCTCAGGGGTAGCGCAAGATTGCTTCCTTCCACTCCGTTCCAGTCGCTGCGGACTTAATAACTAATCATCCGGATTTGATCCGAGATTTTAATAAGGGACGTTGTATACAACGTCCCTACTGTTTGAGTTGGTTACTTCTCCATAGGTATTCATGGTTGAACCAACCGCATTTCTCAAATTATCGGCCGCCAAATTCACCACCGGGAACAGGATCGCGGCCGCGAGCAACGAAGCGAACAGCAGAGTTGCTATTTTGTTGTTGTCCTTCCATTTGTGCAATTAAATTGCTTACTTGTTCTTTTTGCTGTTGGTTGAGTTGGCTATAGTTAATACTTTTCATGTTTATTTCCTTTTATTTAGGTATCTTTAATAACAACCATAACCTCAAAAAAAAGCAATAGCAATAGGAAATAAAAATCTTCATCAAACCTTCATCAAACTAGCTTACTCTTACGAAAATTTACTGGTATTTATGATAGGAATAGGAATGATATTATATTAAATCCGCCTAATTGCACATAGATATAATTAGGGCATAATCAGGATTTGAGCTTATTGATTGTGAGGTTATTTAACCGGATTTGATATTAAATCCTTCTAAAAAATAGTCATTGCGACAATAGGAAGCAATCTCGCAACACCCCTGATATTGCTTCCTTCCACTCCGTTCCAGTCGCAATGACTTAATAGCTAATCATCCGGATGCGATCCGAGATTTTAATAAGGGACGTTGTATACAACGTCCCTACTGTTTGAGTTGGTTACTTCTCCATAGGTATTCATGGTTGAACCAACCGCATTTCTCAAATTATCGGCCGCCAAACTCACCACCGGGAACGGGATCGCCGCCGCGAGCAACGAAGCGAACAGTAGAGTTGCTATTTTGTTGTTGCCCTTCCATTTGTGCAATTAAATTGCTGACTTGTTCTTTTTGCTGTTGGTTGAGTTGGCTATAGTTAATGCTTTTCATGTTTATTTCCTTTGATTTGCTTATCTTTAATAACAACCATAACCTCAAAAAAAAGCAATAGCAATAGGAAATTATATCATGTCCGCTTGAATACTTATACTTTTGGTGGAAGGAAGACAGAGTGTAGAAGGCAGATTACAGAAGGGTTTATTACAATTGTGACTTAATTATATACACGCTCCGATGCTACCGGACATGATATGAGAATCTTCATCAAACCTTCATAAAACTAGGTTACATGTTCATCAAATCTTCATCAAAGTTGCCTATTATTACTATTAGACATCTGGTGATAATCAAAAATTAAATCAATTATCGGGTATAAACCATCAATTATTTCCCCCTACTCCCTACTCCCTACTCCCTACTCCCTACTCCCTCTTTTCCGGAGAGGTCTATTCTGATAGAGCAAATAATATCAAATCTGCTTGCTTTAGTGTGTTATATCATGTCCGGATGATTAATGATAAAAAAGTTTTTGTTTGTAGTATTGCTCTAGCCCGAAGTATAGATATTGCTCAAGCCCTACTACAAGCTTTACAGCAGTTTTCATTTGAGTAGACCACAGTAGGGGCGAATGGCCATTCGCCCCTATAGGGTTTTGGTGATGACGATGTGGTTCATCAATCTGAAAAGCCCTGTAATTATAACTATTTAACCGGAGGTGATATTATATAGAATCCAGTTAAACACTTGTCATTGCGACCGTTTTATGTTGGACAAAGGACGAATCTTCTACCTCCTATCTCCTATCTCCTGTCTCCTGTCTCCTGTCTCCTGTCTTATATCTAGGGAAGCAATCTCGTCAACCCCTGAGATTGCTTCCTTCCACGAGTTCCAGTCGCAATGACGCAGGCTATAGTAATACCATGTCCGGATAAGAGCGTGATGAAAACACTTTTTTCCCTATCTCCTGTCTTCTATCTCCTGTCTCCTGTCTCCTGTCTCCTGTTTCCTGCCTAATTATTTATAACTGTTCAACCGGACATGATATAATTATCTGGATTTGATATTATAAGAAACCGGGTTTATGGAAAGTAGGTGTTGTATGGTGTGGCTTAATACAAACCCGGTTTATATACTTTTTTATACCGATATTACCGGATTTTATACAAGGTCTAATAATTTCTATAATTTTTCTTCTCATTCAAATCTCTACCGTCCGGCCCTATTTGACCATATCTAATCCATTTTGGTTCCACAGGTTTAGGTTCAATAGTAGGTTTGCGATCGTAAAAACTTGGTTTTTTAGGAAAGTCTTTAACAGGTATATCCTCAACGACCTCCCTCATAAACAGTTGCCAATTATATGCTGCTGTACTACTCACACCCCAAGTAGGTTTATTATCATCATTCCCTAACCAAATTCCGGTTGCCACCTGGGGAATATAACCAATAAACCACAAATCTCGCGCCTCTTCAGTCGTACCTGTTTTACCTGCCACAGGGCGATCGTACAAATAAGCATTCGCCCCGCTACCATATTTCACCACATTCTCCAACATCCAGGTAACAATTGCTGCAGTATCCTTGTCTAACGCTTGCTTTGGTTTAAAATTACCCTCATAAATAACTTCACCATTTTGATTAATTATTCTTTTTATTCCATGAGCAGGAATATACTTACCCTGTGCTGCAAAAGTCGCATAAGCATTTGTCAACTCTAATAAATTCACCTCCCAAGTACCCAACGCCATAGAATAAGTAGCTTTAACCTCAGATTTAATCCCCATATCCTTAGCTAACTTAATCACAGGTTCAAACCCTACATCCATCAATACCTGTACTGCTACTACATTGATAGAATATGCCAAAGAATCAATCATCGATCGCCAACCAGCATACCTTTTACCATAATTTTTGGGTTTATAACCATCTACAGTCAACGGTAAGTCTCGATAACCATCAGTAGGAGGAAAACCAGCAGCAACTGCAGCAGCATAAACAAAACTTTTAAAAGTCGAACCTGGTTGACGTTGCGCTTGAATAGCTCGGTTAAATTCACTCTCGGCAAAATCTCGACCTCCGACTAACGCTTTCACTTCTCCAGTGGTAGTGTCAATAGCAACTAATGCTGCCTGATCGAATCTTTGGCGATAACCATCAATATCAACAGCTTCTTGAATTATCTTTTCTCCTATTTGCTGCCAACTTCTATCGAGAGTAGTTTCTACTGTCAAACCACCTCTTGCCAAAACTTCTGGAGAAACATATTTGGGTAACTCTTTCTGAATATAGTTACCAAAATATGGAGCTTCAACTATGAGACGTTTCGGTGCACTAGGTTGTACTTCCATTGGTTTAGCGATCGCTGTTTTTGCCCGCTCATCAGAAATCAAACCAGCTTTTTGCATTTCTGCTAATACTATATTTCGGCGACGTTTAGCTGCTTCTGGGTTAACTAAGGGTGAATATTCACTAGGTGCAGGAGGCAAACCTGCCAAAGTTGCCATTTCTGCTAAAGTTAGACCGGAGACTGGTTTGCTAAAGTAAACCCAGGCAGCATCAGTTACTCCATAAGCACCGGAACCCAGATAAACTATATTTAGATATAGTTCCAGAATTTCTTCTTTAGATAACTCCTTTTCCATTTTCCAAGCTAGCATTGCTTCTCGGAGTTTACGCCAAATAGTTTGTTCCATATCGAGGAAAACCATCCGCGCTAACTGTTGGGTAATAGTGCTACCCCCTTGAACTACATCTCTAGCAATTATGTTATATATAAATGCTCTAATAACTCCTTGATAATCAACTCCTCTATGTTCATAAAAACGTCTGTCTTCAATAGCAATAAAAGCTTGAACTAAAGGAGTCGGAATATCTTCTAATTTAATTTTTTCTCTAGTAGCAGGTCCGGTTTGTTGGATAATTTTACCATCAGCGGCTTTTATTGTTAAAGTACCGTCTCTACTATAGGAGGAAATATCGGCAATTTCTGGTAAACTTTGCTGTAATTTTCGCCACTGCCACCCGCCGTAAATAACAATACTACTAATTCCAATCAAACCTAATCCTAACCATACCTTCCGACTAAATAAAATTTCTTTTATATTTATGTTTATACTATTTTTACTTGTCTTTTTTTCCGTAGCATTAGCTTGTTTTTTATGGTTTTTTATTTCATCGAATTGAGGCGCTTGTAGGGGAGTTTTATTTTCTTCACCCAACATATTTGAGGCTGAGTTTAAGTGATTTTTATTGCTCCTAACTTCAGACTCTATATACTTAGACTTTCTGATAATATCTGCTTCTGTTTCTGAGAAGATTTCTTTAATATTTTTCCGTTCTTTATCTGTCACTTTTTCCTCTTATATTTGTTTTTTTACTATTAGGATTTTATTAGTTATATCATGTCCGGTAGCATCGGTATTGTAAGTGCGAAAGTAAGGAAGAAGGAAGAAGTTTTAAGATAAGGAAAAACCTTAAATATGGTAGATATTTCCCCAGCTTTTACAGATAACGATACCAATGGACATGATATTATATCAAATCCAGTAGCACTTACAGTAGTTTTCCTGCACGGTAGACCACAGTAGGGAGGTTCCATGGAACGTCCCTACTCGGTTTTGTTTGTGACGATGTGGTTCATCAATATGAAAAGCGCTATATGATCAAATATTAAAACCTATTCAGGATTGCTATATTAGGTACTTATAGAAAATATTTGAGTCGATAACTTTTCCTATCCCAGAGAAAGTTGAGAAAATTGTCATTGAGAAAAATAAGCATACCTGCCTTCTTTGAATTATCTCAGTTATCAGTTGTGATAGATTACTTTTAACTTTTGAGTTGATAACTTTCCCTATCCCAAAGAAAGTTGAGAAAATTGTCATTGAGAAAAATAAGCATACCTGCCTTTTTTGAATTATCTCGGTTATCAGTTGTGAGAGATTACTTTTAACTTTTGAGTTGATAACTTTTGAGTCGATAACTTTTCCTATCCCAGAGAAAGTTGAGAAAATTGTCATTGATAGAGATAAGCATACCTGCCTTTTTTGAATTATCTCGGTTATCAGTTGTGAGAGATTACTTTTAACTTTTGAGTTGATAACTTTTGAGTCGATAACTTTTCCTAGAGTTATCTCAGTTATCAGAGGTTAATTTTAACTTTTGACTTTTAACTTGATAACTTTCCCTATCCCAGAGAAAGTTGAGAAAGTTGTCATTGATAAAATTAAGCATACCTGCCTTTTTTGAGTTATCAGTTATCAGAGATTACTTTTAACTTTTAACTTTTAACTTTTAACTTGATAACTTTTCCTCTTCCAAAGAAAGTTGAGAAAATTGTAATTGATAAAGATAAGCATACCTTCCTTCTTGAGCAATTAACTCTGCATGAGTTCCCATTTCTACTATTTTACCTTTTTCCAGAACCACAATTAAATCGACATGATAAATAGTTGATAACCGATGAGCAATAACTATGCTAGTACGTCCTTGAAAAAGTTGTTTGACAGAGTCTTGAATCAATTTTTCTGACTCAGAGTCTAAAGCTGAAGTTGCTTCATCTAAAATAACAATTTGGGGATTTTTTAACAAAACTCTGGCGATCGCTATTCTTTGTCTTTGTCCTCCTGATAATTTAACTCCTTGTTCCCCAATAATAGAGTCATAACCATCAGGAAAATTCATAATAAAGTCGTGAGCATTTGCTGCTTTTGCTGCTGCTATAATTTCTTCATCTGTCGCGTCTAACTTACCGTAAATAATATTATCTCGTACCGTACCGTAGAGCAACAAAGTTTCTTGAGGAACAATGCCAATATGCGATCTTAATGAACTTAAACTCACATCTCTTAGATCCTGTCCATCAAGTAAAATTCGCCCATTTTTCGGATCATAAAAACGTGCTGCAAGTTTAGCAATAGTGCTTTTTCCTGCACCAGAAGACCCCACAAAAGCAACCGACATTCCTGGTTTAATATCCAAGTTAAAATTGTCAATAACTAACTCATTATCTTGATAAGCAAACCCCACTTCTTCAAACTTAATATTACCTTTAACAGAAGTTAAATTAATCGCATCTTCCTTATCACTAACTGCTAGCTTAGTATCTAAAATTGAAAAAATATTTTGAGCAGATACTGCTGCTCTTTGAAGCATAATCATTAATCCATTAAAGCGATTAATTGGTCTATTAAGAATAGTGGCATAAGTCAAAAGTGCTGTTAATTCCCCAATAGTCAAACGACCAAACATTACTCCCCAAGCACCAAAAACTAATGTAATTACATTACCTACTTTATTCAGAGTATCAATTATAGGTCTAGATATAGATAAAAACCTATTTGCCTCAAGGTTTTTCTCCATATAATTATGACTAAATTCAGTAAATCGATCAATTTCATATTGTTCATTACCAAAAGATCTGATAACTGTAATATTCGATATAGTGTCTTGTAAATGATTACTAATTATTTCCCTTGCTCGGTTAGTTTCTTGGAATATTTTGTTGAGTCTTTTCTGAGTAAATTGCCAAAGATAAATCATCAAAGGCCAAGTCAGAGCGATCGCGATTGCTAGAGGCCAGTTGCTAATTAAAAAATAAATAAAAATGACAATAAAACCAAAGCTATCAATTAGAATTGAAATTAAATTAGAATTAAGTAATTGCCCGATAATTTCTACATCCCTTCCCAATCTTAAGATTAATTCCCCAGTACGTTGATTTTCAAAGTAACTAATAGATAAGAATTGAAGATGTTTATATAGCTGTACGCGAATACTTTTAACCGTGTTTTCTCCAAAGATTTTCATCGCATACGATTGCCAAAAAGACAGTACACTTCCTACGAAACTCGTCAATAGGATAATTCCTGCTACCCAAGGCAACATATTAAATTGTTTTTCGGGAATAATTACATCAAAAACATATCGATTAATTTGAGGGATAAAGAATGTAATAAATGAAGCCAGAATTGTTAATAATATGCCTATTAAAAAAGGTGTTTTATGTGGCAAACCATAACTAAATAGGCGCAGGTATAAATTCTGGGATTCTACTTTTTCCTCTGATTTTTCTTGCTTTACCTGAGTTGGAATTTTTTCAATTGTATTAGCTTTCATCATCACATCAGTCAAAATTAAAAAATCAAAAATTCAAAAGTCAAAAGTTATGTCTGAGAACTAATAACTAAAATGACTCACTATATTATTGTAGTAGACTGATATATTAAATGTTGCCATAGTAGAGATGGGTTCAGGGTTTAAATTAATAGAGCTAAACACTTCCAGAAAAATCAAAGACTTTTACTCCTATAATACCATTTCTCAAAAACTTTTCTATATCTTGTTGAGCAGGGGAGTGGGGGAGTAGGGACGTTGTATGCAACGTCCGTACAGAGAAGTAAATATGACAATAATTAATATTAAATTAGCTCAAACTAGCAAAAAAATGATTTGATATGTACTAATTAATTGATAACTGAAGTATTACCCAAGTATAGCATTACTTTTGAGAATTGGTATAATTCCCTTAGCTCCTAACTACTCCCTACTCCCTACTCCCTGATCCCTATTTAAGATAAATTTGCCTTAATTTCTCAATAGTTGCGACAGTTTTGAGAGAGGTAATAATTATTTCTAAAACCTCAATATCTTCCATGGTATTAATCTCTGAAAATATCTCTTTTCCTGATTCGCCAAATTTCAATTCTAATCCAATTTCTATTAACTGATAAGTGATAACTGATAACTGAAATGACTAGGGGCAATTCTAATTATAGGTTTACTACTAATATCAACTTTTTTTGTCATTTAACAAAGTCTGGTTTATTTTGTCTGT
This sequence comes from Dapis brunnea BLCC-M229, assembly GCF_050015995.1. NCBI lineage: Bacteria > Bacillati > Cyanobacteriota > Cyanophyceae > Oscillatoriales > Microcoleaceae > Dapis > Dapis brunnea. The sequence goes on from NZ_JBNHEP010000057.1 coordinate 27,144, forward strand.
AGGTACTGATAATATCAACTTTTTGGTCATTCTATATAGCCGAGTTTATTATGTATTTTGAAATTCAAAAAAAGGAGACGTTGCATGCAACGTCCTTACAGTACATACTAGGAATAAACAATTGATTTGATTGTTAATTTTTAGAGATATCTATTAAAAAATTATTAGCCTTCTTCCTTACCGATAACTAATAACTAATAATTGATAACTGAAGAAACTAAACTCCTGCATGACCTAAAGCTAAACCTGTAATTAACATTCCTAATACTAAAAAAGGTTGAGCGCTTGCTTGATATTTCACATCATTTTCTAGAGGGTTTCTGAGGAAATACATATCCTGAAAAGTAATCTGAGGAATTACCATTAACAACAAAATAACAGCATACAAATTTTCTTGAATGCTAATTAAATAAGCTGCAACTCCAGCTTGAAAAATATCAATCATTAATACACAGATCCAAGCAGCAGTACCAATACCAAACATTACAGGCAAAGATTTTAAACCTAACTTTTCATCTCCCTCTACACTCTTAAAATCATTAACTACCGCAATTCCTAATCCAGCAAAACTATAAAACAAAGTTAGAATTACAATAGTTAAATTTAACTCTCCAAATAAAGCATGACCAGTCCACCAAGGCAAAGCAATATAACTAGAACCTAAAGCATAATTTCCCAACCAACCATTTTGTTTTAACTTCAGTGGTGGTGCCGAATAAATATAAGCCAAAAATGCACCAAATAAACAAAGCATAGTAATAATTGGAAAATCGTGACCAGTAGACAAATCTAGGAGATACGATAAACCAACTCCTGCTAATAACAAAACAACAATTTGAGTCACAACTTGAGGAATAGAAATTGCACCAGAAGGAATAGGTCGGTAAGGTTCATTAATAGCGTCTATTTCTCGGTCATAAAAATCATTTAGAGTTTGTGTATAACCCGCCATCAAAGGTCCTGCTAATAACATACAAGCAGCAGACATTAAGAAATTTTCTAGATTCCAAGTGTAGTTTCCTGAAGATGCAGCTCCACAAACTACTCCCCAAATTAAAGGAATCCAGGTTATGGGTTTCATTAATTGCAGGCGGATTTTCCAAATATTAGTTTCTCCACTTGCAGCACCTTTCATTCCTAATAGTTGTCTGGTTTTAGCAGTGCTATTTTCAACTTCTTTTTGTTCTTGATTAGTCATTTTTAATTAGATTATTCTGATTAGTAAAAAATAAGCATTCAGGCGTCAGCTATCAGCTATCAGCTTTCTTTCATGGACGATAAAAGCCATATTAATTAACTTAGAATTCAATTTTACTACAAAAGTATGCTCTCTTAAGCTTATAGCACTACGCAAATAGATTAGGACATTTCTAAATCCTGAAACCTTTTGATAGTCAACTGTTCCCAGTTAAGTGTTCCCTATTCCCGATTCAAGTAGCGCTATAAAGTCGTTGATATTGATTTAAACCACGTCTAACTTAACCAACCTACTCTTATTACTGAGAACTGATAGCTAATAGCTGAAAACTTACATGGAAATTGCTACTATAAACTTTTGACCAAACTCAAAAATCAATCTTTTTTCCTACTCCCCATCACCCCATCACCCCATCACCCCATCACCCCATCTTCCCTACTCCCTGTTAAAAAGAAATAATCAAATAATCATTTTGGAACTTTGCGCCAGTAACAGGTTTTCCACTTAGAGGTGGAGGAAGGAAAATATTTCTTCTCTGGTCTCCCGCTTCAATAGTTACTTCTGGTCCATATTGAGTAAGTCCAATTTGTTTTTTATCAAAACTAGGCAAAAATAAACTTACTTGACTTTTTTCAATATCTATGATACATGGCTGAGGAGCCTTAACTGCTTGACTAAAATCTGGCAGAGCATCCATTAGAGGTTGCCAATCTTCAGTAGAACGATGCGGAATAGGAGTTACAGATAGTGGTGCAAATTCATCAGCAACATTATCTGCTAAATCTGCTTGATTAAGAATTACTCCCCCTACAGTAAGATTAACTTGTTGGGCACTTCCCCATAAATATCTTGCTGTGGCGATCGCTGCCTTATCATCTGTAGTAACCAAATATGCTGCTACCCTATTTGGGTCAGCTATAGTAGCTTTGGCATTATCTAACAGTTCATTAATTTTTTCAGTCGGTTGAGAAAAATTATCCCCTGTCCAATCAACATTCAGAATAGCACTACTAATAGGTTGAACAAATGGAGAAATAGCTTTGTAGAGGTCTGAGTCGAGAATAACTTGACGGAAGCGACGAATATACCAACTCATAATTTCTGCCGAACCTAAAAGTCGTAAAGTCTCTTTATCTCCCGTGCCATCGTAAATAATAACGTCATATTCCCCACTAGCACTATATCCCCGCATAACGTTAATAGTCAGAATTCCTTCTACTCCTGGTAATACTCCCAGTTCTTGGCCATATACCTTTTTAAAGAAAGGCGTACGGATATATTCAGCTTCTAGTTTTTTCAGTTCTTCCCAACCGCTTTCTAGTAAACTTGCTGCCTGAATATTGACTGCTTTGAGATTCGAGTCTATTTCTGTAGGTTCTGGACCAATATTTGCACCTAATATTAAAGATAATGTTGAAGCAGGTTCTTGTCCTACAAATAAGACTCGTTTACCTTGGCTAGCGTATCGTTTGGCAGTGGCAAATGCAATAGTTGTTTTACCAGTGCCACCTTTACCCAAAAATGTATAAGTAGTAGTCATTTCAGTTATTAGTTATTAGTTATCAGTTATCAGTTAACAGTACCTCCGGCTTAAGCCTTATGCTTGAAATACTGAAGTTTCTTTTTTTGTCCCTTATCCAAGGGGAGGCCATTGACCTTATTTTTTGGTCATTATTTATCCATCAAAAGTTTAGAATCAAGGAACATTTACATTTTGTAATTATTTAGTTGATTTAGCAATGATATTTTAGTTATGGTTGATTACCTGAACTTGATATTTATAGATTTAGCTGATGTCCTAAATCTATACCAAAGATTTTAAAGTTTAATGTCCTAATTTCTTAGGAACCTTCTCTTACCAAGTGTGCCCATTCACTTGATTTTAAGCAAGGCTGAAGCAGACCCCCTCACTTTTGAATGCAGCTTTATCAATAGGAATAGAAAATCTGATGATTTAGATGTCTGTCAGAGTAATAAAAATAAAATGTTTCTAACTTATTGGACTTTGGATAAAAAGGAATAGTAGTTAGCGTAATAATTACCCTAACTAAATCGGAAAATATCCCTCTGTACTCCAGTGAAAAAAATCACTGAAAAATAGAAATAACTAAGAGCTTTCGCCGACTCAAATGCCTACTTTTTCTCCTCATTAGGCGATCGCCATATCAATAAAGCCATTAAAATGGCCACAAAATCTGGTGCAAAAGGGTTTTTGGTTTTGAAGTAGGTTTAATGGGGTGAGTCGAGAGAAAAAATTGCTGCTAACTCGAAAAATTCAGAAATTGGGTTTTGAGATCGTCTTAAGGGTGTAGAGACGGAGGATAGAAAATCAAATTTTATCCAAAGTCCAATAACTTAGACAAAGGAGTATATTATAGTGTCTAGTAACTATTCTCCAAGCACATTATCTCAACTCCCTGCAATCCGAACGTTTCAGATGGATGGAGGAGGTATCGGAAATATCCCTAATGCGGTTAATCTCTTCCGAGACGATGTTAACCTCCCTTTAGAATTAATCTCACTTCCGGGTAGAGGCGATCTAGATGTTAAGGTCGCCATCATGTACCAGAGTAACATCCAAAATCTGGTGGATACTTGGAATTTAGAAGCACCGACGGGTATTCTGGGGTTAGGCTGGAATATGCCATACGAAATGATTGCCATTGACAATAAAAATACAGGTTCTACTTACGATGATCAATATTATCTTGTTTCTGGTGGTTCAGCTAATCGGTTGTATCAAGATGGTGTAACTGAAGATGGTGCATGGAATTTTGAAACGGAAGATTATAAACCTTGGGATATTCGCTATTATCCAAAAGATGAAAAATGGGTTCTTATTAAAGAAAATGGTGTCAAACAAACTTATGGAGGTAAGAAAGATAACTTACCAGAAAATAACCCCTATATTCAATGGGGGATAAAATGGGGTGGTAGTAATGGTAACTGGATAGGTAGTACAACAAATACATCAGGACAAGAACCAATTGTACTAGCTTGGAATTTAGCCCAAATCGAAAATACTTGGGGTGAAAAAGTCACTTTTAGCTACGAAGTTGTTTTACAAGAAATTGGCTCCGATGGTTATAAATATACCCAAGCTACTTACTTAAAACAAATTACTGCTTTAGATGGACGGACTGTTAATTTCATCTATCAAGAGAAACAGTATGATGACAAAGTAAAGGAGTATCAAATTCCTCATCAATCTACTGAACAATCAAACCTTCATGCTTATCAAGATAAATACGAAACAAACTTTCTTGATTCTATCGAAGTAAGAGAAAAATCAGACTCGCTGTTATTTTCTCTTTCGTTTGATTATGAATTAGAGAATGTTTCCTTAACTGATTTTAATAATGCGGATTTCTACAAGCGTTATCTAACAGGAATAACTCAGAAAAATGCTGATGGGGAGTCGTTACCGGGTTATAAGTTTGAATATTATACGAAGGATATAAAGGAGAATATCCATCGTGGTGCTTTAAAGGATATTATCTATCCTACTGGTGGTATTGCTACTTTCACTTATGACAAAAAGGATTTAGTTGGTACATCTCACGGGATAAATATTTCTGGGCAAGGAACTCCTCGTGTTTGGTTTGGTGGTGATTATGTCGTTGTTGCTTATTATGATGATAGTCGGGGTAATTTAGATGTTAAAGTTTATAGCTGGAATGGTAATTGGATAAGTGATGAACCCAGTGCAGGGGGATTTAATTTTAAGCTAGATATTGATAGTTTACAAGTGGTGACTCAAGCTGATTTCTTTGCACTGAGTTTTAAGACACAATCTGACATGAGGGTTTACCTATTTCATCAGGAAATGGGACAGTTTGGACAATGGCAGTATCCTGAAAATTACTCTTTGGATTTAGCTTCAAGTGATGTGCAAACACACCTTGCTGTTGGCAGTAATTTTGTTGTTGCTTGCGCTTCTAATAGCACAGAATTAGGTCTTTATGTTTGGAATCAGCAGTCAAAGACTTGGGAGCGTAAAAGTACACTTATACGTAAAGGGAATTATAGTTTAGCTGCTTTGGGTAATTATTTCACTATCGGTATCTATGATGCTGCTTCTAAAAGCTGTGACCTGGCGTTATATTACCATGATGAAATCGACAAACAATGGCCTAGAAAAGATATTGCTACTATTAGTCCAGTTGAAAAAGATACAAAAGATAATCCCTATTTTAATTGGAGTTTAAGTAATAATTCTGCTACAGTAACTTTTATCAAAAAGCTTGTTACTAATATTGACTATGAAGTGCGAGTCTATCAATGGGATGCTGAATTTAGTATCACTTCACCTTTAAGGAAATCCTACAGCGTCTCTCAAAAGACAAAGCTACCCTTTGGCTATTCCCTAACGACGGGTAGCTTACTGGCAAATGTTGGTCATCTCTGGCGATATAATGGTAGTGAGTGGATAGATAGTAATTTGAACGTTTCTAGTGGAAATGAAACAACTAAGTTTGCTTATGGTTCTGATTTAGCGATCGCTTCTAGTTCAAATTCTAGTGATATAAAAGCTTATGATCCTTACCGTGATCGTTGGTCATATCCTAGTATAGAAGGTTCGTGGTCAAAAGATGAATATCAGCCTAGTGTTAGTGGCAATTTTGTCACTATTGGTAATGGTATTTTTTACCTAGATAATCAAGGACAACTTAACAAAGATAGACAATCAATTTCATCAGGAATTAAGCCAGATAGTATTATTAACCGTGCATCTAATTATATTGCTTATGAGACGAATGATGGAGACAGTCAGATATTATTATTGAAAAATGGTAAGGTTGTTAATACTGAATATCTCTCGGAAAGGATTTATGTTGATAACGAAAGCAGTAAGGGGAAATCGGGAACAATATTAGCTGGATTTAATGCTTTTGTTACTTATAAAGGTAATAATTTTGATCAAGCTTCTAACCTAAAACTGTATAAGGTTTTTGATCAATCGATACAAGGCAATGTTACTGATTTTCCCGTAGTAAAAGTAACTATCAATGATGGCTATCAAGAAAGCCAAACTAGCTATGATTATGACACCAGCAAGATAGCTATTAGTGTTCAAGGAATTGTTACTGAATATTCTCAGGTTACGTTAATTCAAGGCAGTGACAATTCACCATTACCTCCTTTTGGTAAGACTGAATATTACTTCTTTAATGGACTTTCAGCAGGAGGATTAGGATTAACCGATTTTAAAGGAATGCCTCCTCATTACTACAGTTTATTACATGGTTCTCTGCATCAACAAAAAGCCTATAATTCTACGGATGATGAGTTGGCTCGCCAAACTGTGGAATACGACATAGTAACCCACAGACAGCCATTAGAAAAGTCGAAGAAGCCGGTTCATTTATACGGTTATCATATTCAACAGAAACGGGAGGAAAGTATTCTCTATGGACAAGAAATTAGTACCATAAAATCAAATGGGAATACCTCAGATGTGGAAGTTAAACGAGAGGTTGAATATGAATATGACTCAGCAACAGGATTATTAAAAAAACAAACAACTTACAATTACAATAGTTTAGGTGAGAAGGAAACATTAACCAAAAGTTCTGTCTATGGTTGGGAAAAATATGAGGAATTGAGACAACAAAACATCCTGACTCCTGTTGTCCAAACTGTTAGTAAAACGAATGATAAAACAACCGCCATCGCAGTCTCAACTTGGAAAGATTGGGGAGAAGGTAAATGGGGTTTATACCGAACCTATCAAGGACTTAATAAAGATGCTGTTTTTGACCAATGGGACAATCAAACTGAACCCAATACAACAGATTGGTTGAAGGTTTCAGAAGTGATTTCTCGTACCTCAAATGGATTAGCACAAGATTCGATAGATGTCAATGGAGTTCACAGGTCAATCATATTAGATAACCAGCAATTTTATTCTGTTGCTCAATTTGCTAATGCTAGTATTGAAGAAGCCACTTATATCGGCTTTGAAGCTTACGAAAATACCAGTGATTGGAATGTAAATCAGGGGAATCTAACTGATTTAATCGTCACAGGAGATGCTCATACAGGGGTGTCTAGTTTACAACTAAAACCTAATCTTACTCTCAACTTAAAAACACCTCTAACCCTAATCAATACTCAGCAAAGCTATATTATTTCTGCTTGGATTAAAACGGAAGCAGGATTTGAGACAGATGGAGGTAAAGCTGAAGTTAAACTACAATTTTACAATAACAATAACCCTGTCGGAAATATAATCATTGTACCTACTGAAGCAACTGATAATGATTGGAAATACTTACATTATGCTATTAATCCAAGTCAAATTAAAGGAACACAGTTAGGACTAGAAATATCTAATCAAAAAGCGTCTAAATCTTTCTTAATTGATGATATTTGCTTTACTCCGTTGATGGGTGGTTTTCAAGCAAATGTTTATGAACCCAAGTACAAAATTGTTACCGCACAACTTGGAAATAGTGGCGATACGGTTCGTCATGTTTATGATTCTTTCCAAAGAAAAGTAGCAGAAATTGGACTTGATGAAACAGTTAATGGAGTTACGACATCCTATTTAACTCAACAGGGAAATGAGGATGAAAGTTCTGTCTTTCCTCAAGATAAACCTAACAGTGTTCTCAGTATTGGTGCAGCATTAGGTGGCGTTTATGCTAACTTTATTAATGGTGAACAATGGCGGAATGAGTGGCAATCTTCTCAGCCGAATAATTGGCAAGTAGAGAATAATGCTTTAGTTCATACGGGAAACACCTCAGATAGCATTACTTATCAATCTACCGCTTCTTTTAGTAACTATGGGGTAAGGCTATCAGTTCATCCATCGGGTACATTAAAACAATCATTAGGTATTCGTATTAGTGAGAATTTAACGGTAACTTGGACACAAAATCAAGGTTGGACTTTAACCCTTAAGGGGACATCTTCTCAAGTTGCTAACACAGGTTCTCTTCCCCATGAATGGTTATTAGTGGCTGCCAATAATACCGTTTTATTCTATGCTGATGGTGAACAAATCTTTACTCTAACTATAGAAGATAATATTGCTGGTGCGCTAGAAATATTTACCGCAGATGAAGTTAGTTTCTCTAAGATTGTTACTTTCAAAAATCCGAAAATTGGGATTACTTATAATGATGGTGTAGGGGAAGAAAGGCAAACTCAAGCCTTAGAAGGAAACAACTGTCTGGTAACAGAAACGGTTTATGATATTTTAGATCGTGCTGCGATCGCTACTAAAACAGCACAATTTGATAATACTCTCTTCGGTTATCGTCCAACATTTGTAGAAACCATAGATTGGGAGTCAGGGGTATTAACGGGAGAAGTAGCTAATTATTATCCTGATGATGAAGGTTATCCTTACAGCAGGACAGTCTTTGAAGCATCACCCTTGAGTCGTCCGATACAGCAAGGAATACCAGGGAAAACGTTTGCTATTGGTAATGGCAATACTCATATTACTACCAGTGAATATGGGACAAATATACAAGGATTTTTTGCAGAAGATAATTATCCATCGGGACAATATTTAGTGGAAAAAGTAACGGATGCTGATGGAACATCTGTTTATACCCTCAAAGATAAATTAGGTAATACTTTAGCGAAAAAAGCAGGTCCCATTGCAACAGATAGTGATATTTATCAAACCACTCGCAGTATTTATGATGATGCAGGAAATGTGGTTAAGGTGTTGCTTCCTAATCAGTTTGTCCCTCCGACGGGTTCGCAACCTGAAGCATGGGAAATCACGATGCAGTATGATTTCCTGGGACAAATGACCAGTCAAACGAATCCAGATTCAGGAACAACTAAGTATATCTATGATCAGGCAGGTCGTCCTCGGTTTATGGTAGATGCAGTGGGGTTAGAATCTAATCCCAATACTATCCTTTATAAGAAATATGATGTTATTGGACGCTTAATTGAAGAAGGTTGGTTGTCGGAAGACTGGGGTGATGGTAGCACTTTACAAGAGAAAGCTGATACTGATCCTAATTATCCTCAACAAACGGCTTGGCGTAAACATTATATCTTTGATGGAGATGGGTCAAATCCTTATTTAATTGGTCGTTTATGGCAGGTTTTAAGTAGTAATCAAGGGGATGGTAATACCGATGTTGAAGAAGTCTATGATTATGACAAGTTGGGAAATGTAGCCAGTAAAACCCTGAAGGTGACGGGACATGAACCACAAACGGTTGGTTACGAATACGATAATCTCGGTAATGTTATCAAAATTCACTATCCTGATAACAGTAATAGTATTCCTGAAGTGGTTTACAGCTATAACAGTTTGGGAGAAACCATTGCTATCGGAACACCCGAAAATCCTCAACGGTTTGCTAGTTATCGCTACAATGCTGATGGTAGTTTGGCAACAACTAACTTAAATAATGGGGGAATCCAAAACAGTTTTGATTATAACTCTCCGGGTTGGCCAACTCGCATTGGTAATCAAACCAATAACTCCCTGTTGATGGAACAATCTCTTGCTTATACAGAGGATGGTTATGAAGGTTCGGGATATTACAACGGGAATATTGCCAAAAATAGCATTAATTACGGGACATGGGAGAATGCACCCAAAAGTTATGACTATCAATATCAGTACGATAAGTTAGGACGGTTAGAAGTTGCTCAAAATCCTCAAAATGAGCAAGCAAGTTTAGGAGTTGATCAACCGACAACTTACGATATCAATGGCAATATTGAAACCTTGAAACAGGGTGATACGACTAATGAGTATGAATATATCGAGAATACGGATAAGGTAAACGAGGTTAGTAACGACAGTGAACCTCAAAACTATGGTTATGATGCCAATGGGAATGTTACAAGTGCGTCTCATCGCCAGATTTCTAACATTGATTATGATCCCTTAACTCAGTTAACCACTCAGATACAGCTTGAGGGAGAAACATCAGTTTCCTTTAAGTATGATGGGGGAAATCAGCGAGTCTTGAAAACATCTCAGGATAGTTCAGGAAAGCAAACCGCAAGCAAGTTATATGTTCATGGTTTGAATGATTATCCTTTGTTAGAAATGAGTGACCAACCCGTACAGTATATCTATGGGATTGGTGGATTAGTCGCACTGATAATAGATGGCAAAGTTTACACCATACTTAAAGATCATCTAGGTTCAACTCGTGTGGTGGTGGATGAAGCAGGAACGGTAATTGCTGCTTTTGATTATTTGTCTTTTGGGGACTTGATGAGAACTGCTCACGGAAATCCAGAGATGATTAGTTATCGCTATACGGGACAGGAATTTGATGCAGAGTTAGAACTGTATAACTATCGAGCGCGATTTTATGATCCGCGTTTGGGACGATTTTATGCTACTGATCCAAAGGCGCAATTTGCCAGTCCTTATCTATATGCGGGTAACAATCCGATTAATCTGGTCGATCCAGATGGAGCAGAGCTTGTAACCTTCCTAGCGATTGTTGCAGTTGGTGCTTTAGTCGGTGCAGCAGCTGGCGGTGGCGTTGCTGCTTATAAAGGTGTGGAAGAGGGACTCGAAGGATGGGATTTAGCTGGATATATCGCTGCGGGGGCAGGAATCGGTGCTGTAGCAGGAGCAGCATCAGCGGCTGGGGGTGTAGCGGCTTTCGCTGCTGGTTCAGCAGTCGCAGCAGGTGCGAGTTCAACAGCAGCAGGTTTAGCCTTTGGAACTTTAGCTGGTGCTGGAGTCGGTGCTACAGTTGGTGCTGGAGTCGGTGCTGGTGAGGCTGCTGCCCAGTTTGGAATTAATGAGGCTTTCGGGGTGAAAAATCAAGGAAGTTTGTCTGATGCAATCTGGAAAGGAGCAGTGGTAGGAGGAGTAGGTGGTGCTATAGGAGGTGGGATTTCTGGATTTGGTGGTGCTTCTGCGCTATTAAAGCAAGCTGAATATAACTATCGTTCTCTTAAACAGGTAAGCAAGGCTTCAAAAGCATTTAACAAAAAACGTTTGGTAAAAATAGGAAGAAAGGCAGAGTCGGCAGCCGAAAAAGCAACCGAAAGTTTAATAGACTCTACTACAAATAGCACCAGTAGTGTAGCTACAAGTTCAGCTGCAAGTGCTGCTTCCTACGAACGACCTGATGCTTCATCTCTCTATGGAAAGTTGGCACTTAATCCTTCTATGTCCAATAGTGTGGGACTACCGTTTACTGTGATTACCCAACCGACTTATTGGGGTGGTTCTCCCATTGGAAATCCCTGGCGACGCTAATGAATGCGATCGCAATTTCCTGTCCTTGAATGGGAAAAGGAATATCAAATCAACACTTTAACCAAACAATAGGGAATCTGAAATCATGAAAATTCACAATCAAAACCATTCAATCCGATCGCCATAACAGGAAATATCAAACCCCTATTTCTTGTCTCATGAAATTGGATTGAACTATCAAGTAAACACTCAAATTCAACAAAGGAAAAACTGAAATGACCGAAATTGATCAGATCCTATGCGAAAAAATTAAATCGCTTCCCCAAGAGAAGCAGAATGAACTGCTGGCTGATGTTGAATTAGCAACTTTAGCAATGCAAGTGATACCGCCAATTCAAGGAGTACCTATTGGAACAATCCTAGCTTATGCTGGCTTGGTATCCGGTACTGCGCCTTTAGCTAATGCCGGTTGGCTTATCTGCAATGGCGATGAAATAAACCGTCAGGAATATCCAGAATTGTTTAATGTAATTGGAACTTTATTTGGTGGAGGCAATAGCACAAGCACCTACAACTTACCCGATTTGCGGGGACGCTTTCTCCGAGGTGTAGATCACGGGGTAGGACGAGATCCCGATGCAGCGACTCGTACCGCCTCGGCTTCAGGTGGAATTACAGGTGATAATGTTGGTTCGTTGCAGGAGGATGAATTCAAGGAGCATACGCACAAGACACAAGAGATCATTCGAGGGCCTGGTTTTTCGGGAGACTACTGGAGTTTTAATCCGTCGCAGACTGGTCCTGCGGGTGGCAAAGAAACCCGTCCCAAGAACATCTACGTTAATTGGATTATCAAGGCTAAGAATGTGAGCTAATTCTGAAGTTAGCAAATAGGGCGATCGCTCTGTCTAACGGTCAGGCGATCGCTTATTAGATGATCAAAGCTAAGAATGTGGACTAATTCTGAAGTGATGAAATAGAGCGATCGCTCTGTCTAACGGTCAGGCGATCGCTATAGTAGGCGAATGCCATTCGCCCCTACTTATGACACCTAATTCTGAAGCCAAGAAATCAGGCGATCGCTCCCCCCTCCAGTTCCCCTCCTGGGAGGGGTTAGGGGTGGGTTTGTTTGGCTGGGTTAGGCCAGGAGTGGGTTGGACTAGGGTGAGTTAAGTGTGTTAGACTAAGACTCAAAAAAGTGTTATCCTTATCATTCTCATGGCAATTAAAATTATTTCCTACAATCCAATATTAAAAGAAAGAGCTAGGGAACTTCGCAAAAACATGACCCCTGGAGAAGTCACCCTTTGGAAACACCTTAAAGGAAAGCAAATGTGTGGCCATGACTTCGATCGCCAACGTCCCATCGATCAATTTATTGTGGACTTTTATTGCAAAAAACTGATGCTAGCCATTGAGATTGACGGTTCTTCCCATGATAGTCCCGAAGCACAAGAACAAGATGCAGAAAGACAAGGGCGTTTGGAGTCCTTGGGAGTGCAATTTTTACGGTTTCAGGAACAAGAAGTTTGTGGTGAGGTGGAGGGAGTTTTGAGTGTGATTGAGGATTGGATTAAGACCCACCCCTAACCCCTCCCAGGAGGGGAACCAGTGCGTCGGTGCTGTATTAAGGGGTTGTCAGCGCAAACGAATCTGCTTGATTGAGAATTACTCCTAACTTGATGGCCAAATCAGGTTTTTTGACAAATTCTTTATCCTCTTTACCATCTGATAAAGAGGATGAACTTATGTTTAGTTCAACATCTAAAGGAAGACTTCTCACCCCATCATATAAATGGCTTGTAACTATAACTATCTGAGCGATCGCTTAATTATTATTTCATTAAAGAAGAATAAACTGGTTTTCTCAATCAAACTCAGGTGCCCACACCTCTATCACAGATAACTCCCACCCAGGAAGTAATTTTGGAACTTGCAACACATCTCCATCCTTTAGCACAACCTTATCACTATTAGGGCGATAAACTTCCATTATGCGAGTTCTTGGATCGACTAAAACGCCAACCTTAGTTCCCAATTCCAGAAATTGCTGTATCTTATCACGCAATTTTGCCAAACTGTCGCTCTTAGATTTAACCTCAAACATTAAGTCAGGAAGCAATTCGGCGTAATCTTCTGTAGTGCGAGGTAAACGTTCAGCTAAGATAAAAGAAACATCGGGTGCGCGAACATCTCCATCTTCATTAGGCAAAAGAAAACCACCACTAGAACCAGATATTCTGCCTAACTTACGGGGACGTACCCAATTCCGAAGTTGAGCAGCAATTTCGATCGCTACTTCTTCTGACTCCAAACCTGAAGGACTCATAAAAATAATTTCTCCACCTACTAATTCCATTTGATAATCAGGATGTTGTGCTTGTAGCTTTTCTAAATCTTTAACAGTTAAACTAGGCATTTTGAAAACCTCTTATTTATAGTCTTTAAATTGTATCTAAATTTCAAAAATAGAACTTTTCAGAAGATTGATAACTGCTGAAACCGCTGTCTAAATTGTTAATAGCTTCTCTTTTGACGTAAGTCCTGATTTACCTATTATTCTATTAGAGTATTTTTTTTAGTTATTTGTAGAGTATTTTTTTAATTCTTTGCGAAAAGCTCGTAAAGCAGGACTTCTACCAATCTCACGACTTTGAGCTAAAACTTCTGCCACCAACTCCTGAATTAGTAATTTTGGGAATGTTGGACTGGCAGAAACTTCTTGGTAATCTTTTCCTTGCAAAAGATAAACCTTAAGCTGATTTTTCTCATAACGCCAAAGTTCAGGTACACTTAAGTTAGCATAGACATTTAGTTGAGTTCTAGAAGTAACATCCATTTCAATAGCTAGGTCTGGCGGTGGGTCATTTCAGTTATCAGTTATCAGTTATCAGTTATCAGTTATCAGTTATCAGTTATCAGTT
>NZ_JBNHEP010000058.1:0-44373 GCF_050015995.1 Dapis brunnea BLCC-M229
AAGATTCGGATGTGCGACTTGAAGCGGTGCGACAAATAGCTACTGGTTGGAAAAATGAACCGGGAATGTTTGAATTGTTTTATCACACCGCCCTCAATGACCCCTTTCAACGTGAATATAAGTATCAAGACAACCCTCGACAAGTTGCACTAGAAGCAATAGTCAAACAATATCCAGACCATCCGCAAACTCTCCCACTATTACAAGACAGAGCAGAAAACGACCCAGACGAACAACTACGGGAGTGGGCAAAAGAGAAATTGCAGCGCTCACACGGATTATGGCACGGATATACGGATGAAGCGGATTAAGTTTTGTAGATTGGGTTGAGGTACGTAGCAAGATCCCGCAGGGTAACCCAACATATTCTTGTACCTGTTGGGTTTCACTGTCGTACCGCTACGCAGAAGCAAGCTACAACCAAACCTACATGAGTAGCGATCGCTACTCTCGCTCTCTTTTCCATAAATTGATGTTTTATTCATCTATTGTCCAATAGTACATAGTATAGTATAGACTTCTTGCAGAAGTCAGGGAATAGGGAATAGGGAATAGGTATGGAGGGAGATGAAATTGTTGATTTTAGATCTTGAATTGATATAATTAAAACTTTTGCAAGAGGTCTTATGTTGTATTACATTTTATTGAGGTGTGTTGTGCTGACGCTTTTCATTAGCAAAAACACACCCTACTCCTAAACTTAACCAAAGTTCTAGAAGCAATAGTCAAATATTACCCAGACCATCCGCAAACCATTCCACTATTATAGCGCTACGCATTAAGGTTAGGACATTTATACATCCTGAAACCCTTTGACACTTTACTATTCCCTATTCCCTATTCCCGATTCAAGTAGCGCTATACAAGACAGAGCAGCAAACGACCCAGACGAACAACTGCGGGAGTGGGCAAAAAAGAAATTGCAGAGATTAGAAAATAGGAATGCTCATTAGCAGGACTTACGCAAAATATCAAATTATACACCATCTGTAGTGGCGATTCGCGAATTGCTCCTACTAGATATGGTGGTTATGCGTAAGTCCTGATTAGATTGAAAAGCAGAACGTAACGCACCATTATCTTAACGGTGCGTCATAACTCAAATGCGAGTAAGTTTTGTAGTAGCGTGTCTAGACTAAAATTGTGGGTTAGGAGCGAGCAACGAGCGAAGACCTCTCCCCCAACCCCTCTCCTGCTTTTGAGAGGGGTGAAATTCCCCCCAACGCTAGCAGGGAAGGGGGTTGGGGGGTTAGGTTTTTACGCCTCACATTTTCAAGTTTGACACGCTAGTAGGTTAGGTTAACAAAGGAAACCCAACAACAAAATTGCTCCCGTTGGGTTTCGCTATCGCTCTACCCAACCTACAGTAGTAAAAGCTGATAGCTGAATGCTGAATGCTTAAAGCTATATCAGACAGTTGAACTACATTTTTTCATATATTCCCAACCACGCTGGGGGGAAACGCGATCGCGTCCAATAGTCCTAGCAATCCATTCTGCCACTTTTGGCCCAGTCCATGTGGCTTGGTCTTGAGGTGGACTTTTTAGTGCTATGCGTAATTGTTCTTGTTGTTCTGGAGTCAGTAAAGCATGAGAAGGGTAAAATTTCCGGGTTTTCCGTCGATTTAAAATTGCATCCGGTCCTTTTTGATTGTAACTTTTTACTATATCCTTGGCATAATCATAGTTAAGACCCAAAGCTTGAGCTGCTTCTTTGATAGTCCACTTTTGAGACACTAACCAGAGCAGGTGCCAGCGTCGAGATTCGACTCTATCTCTAATTTGGAGATAGCGAGTTTTGATTTCTGCTTCGCTCAGGTGGGATTTGAGATAGGCTTTTTTAGGCATCTTTTTCTACTTTAATCAGGGGTATGAAATATAAATAGTTCAACTCTGGAAAGCAATAAGACTAAGTTTCGCTAGCACTAGCGATCGCTTTCCTCAATGTAGATGACCCTGTAAAGTCCCAATCAACCGTTACAACTTAAGATTATTTCTTATCTGCAGTAATGTTGTTTACGGTTTTATGGTTTAGATGTTTATACTATAACACCTTATCACATCTGTGTAAATACATTAAGTTTAATATTTAGAATTCAGTTTAATTTATCGGCTTATTTATATTCAGTTGACAAAATCTTTACCGAATCTTTACAAATGTTAGCTATAATTATGCTAATCAAATCTTTATAGAGAAATTTACCTATAAATTTAGTCGAGCAGAAAAAAACGATCGCTCCTTTCGACTATCTGAGAAATACCTCTTTACTATGAATACTTCAACTCAAAAATCTTATTATCAAGTCGGTGGTTGTCTTCCTAGAAATGCACCTAATTATGTTAAGCGACGAGCAGATGAAGATTTCTATGAAGGTCTTAAAGCTGGTGAGTTTTGTTATGTTCTTAATTCTCGTCAAATGGGAAAGTCTAGTTTGCAAGTTATGACAATTCAAAGATTACAAGAAGAGGGTATTTATTGTGTGGCGATCGATATTTCAGAAATTGGTAATCGAGGGGTAACTCCTGAACAGTGGTATGCGGGTATTCTGCGGATATTAGAAAATAATTTTAATCTATCAGAATATGTGAATATTCGTACTTGGTGGCGGGAAAGAGATTATTTGGCTCCTGTGCAAAGATTAAGTGAGTTTATTGAAACGGTATTACTGGCACAAATTAATCGCAATATTGTGATTTTTATTGATGAAATTGATAGTATTCTGGCTTTAGATTTTACCGTGGATGATTTTTTAGGTTTTATCCGCGCTTGTTACAACAAACGTGCTAATAATCAAGAGTATAATCGTCTAACTTTTGCTTTGTTAGGAGTTAGTACGCCTCAAGATTTATGTCAGGATAAAAGTAGTACACCTTTTAATATTGGAAGAGCGATTGAACTGACTGGTTTTCAATTAGATGAAGCTTTACCATTGATGGATGGATTAGTCGGAATTTGTCAAGAACCAGAAGCAGTTTTAAAAGAGGTTTTAGGTTGGACTGGAGGGCAACCATTTTTAACTCAAAAGGTTTGTAAACTATTAATTGAAAATGGAGAGTTAATAGTTAATTCTGTAGAGGGAGTAGCAGGAATTGTGAGGTCGAAAATTCTTGATAATTGGGAAACACAGGATGTGCCAGAACATTTGAAGACTATTCGCGATCGAATTTTGAGAAAGGATGAACGAATAGTCAGAAGATTGGGATTATATCAGGAAACTTTACAGAATAATTTGAATGGAATAGTAGCAGATGGTAGTCCCGAACAGATGGAACTTAGGTTATCTGGATTAGTAGCTAAACGAGATAGTAAGTTAATAGTTGCTAATCCAATATATGCTGAAGTTTTTCATCAAGACATGATTCTTGAAGAATTGGAAAAATTGCCTCCATATTCGGAAGCAATCAAAGCATGGTTCAGTTCTAATTGTGAAGATAAATCCTATTTATTGCAAGGTAAAAATTTACAATCTGCTTTAGTTTGGGCAGCAGGAAAAAGTTTAAGGAATCAAGATTTCCAATTTTTGACTACTAGCCAAAAATTAGTATTAGATGCTCAGACAGAAGCTTTAGAATTAACAAAAATAGAAACTCAAAAAGCTCAAGCGGAAGTAGTCAAAGCACAACAAAAAGCTAAACGTTGGATTAAAATAGGTTCGACTATTTTCGGGATATCTTTAATTTTCTCAATAGGTTTTTCACTATTAGCTCATCAAAGATTTAAACTAGCACAATCTAGTAGAGAAATTGAACAAACTGGCACTGATGCTTTGTTATTAGCCATCAAAAAGTCGGCAACAAATCAGGCATTGTTAGAAGCTTTACCCAAAGCTATATCTGCCGGACAAAGATTAAAATCTTTAGTAAATAACAATACTCCTCTAGCAGAATATCCTGCGACTCGACCAATATTAGCTTTACAAATGATTCTCGATAAACTTGACGAACAAGAACAATTTAAAGATAGTGTACTTCAGAAAAGAAAAATTATTCTGCAAGGTCATCAGGGTGCAGTTACCAGTGTAAAATTTAGCCGGAATCGAAAATTTTTAGCTTCAGCAGGAGTAGATGGGAAAGTAATTATTTGGAATTTGTCAGGCAAAAAAATTACAGAGTGGCAAACAGAACAAAAATCAGTTAATAGTCTAATTTTTCATCCTGATGGTAAATATTTAGCAACTGCTGGTAGTAACGGTACGGTAAAAATATGGAGTCTATTGGAAAAAACTTTAGGGAAAAAATTATATGTATTAGAAATATCTCAAACCGAAGTTAATAGTATTAGCTTTAGTGTTGATGGTAAATATTTGGCAACTGCTGGCATAGATCTTCCTGTGCAAATTTGGAACCTATCATCATCGCCCATAACTATATCCTCTAATGAAATTTTGAATGATAATGGTTTGATTAGAAGTGTTCGTTTTAGTCCTAATGGAAATTTTCTAGCAACATTAGATGGCAAATCTACTATTAGGTTGTGGAATATATCTGACAATAAATTCAAAACCCTAGATGTGGAAGCTATTAGTATGAACTTTAGCATCAATAAACCTCAGACATTACTAACCGCAACATCAAATGGAGTAGTAGAATTGTGGCAGATTTATACAGGTAGATTAGTAAATAATTTTCAAAGTTTACATTTAGATACTAAGCTAGTTAATTTTAGTCCTGACGGAGAGTTAATAGCTACTGTTGGAATTGATAGTATTGTGCGACTTTGGAATTTATCGGGGCGACAGATTAGCCAATTTGAATTTTCCGAAAATGTGATTGATATAGCCTTTAGTTCAGATGGAAAAAAAATTGCTGTAGCTGATAGTAATGGTCAACTTTGGTTAAGGTCTGTGGAAGATTTAGATCAACTTTTGAGTAAAGGTTGTAGATTTTTAGCAGAAAGACCAAACTATTTTATGAGAGTAGGAGAATTTTGTCAGAACATTAGGGAGTAGGGAGTCGGGGAGTCGGGGAGTCGGGGAGTCGGGGAGTCGGGAGTCGGGGAATAGTAAACAAAATAATAATTGATATTAAGAGACTGTTTGTCAAAGTAAGTAAGTGCTTATGCAAAATTAATTAGGGCTTGCTGATTAAATTTAAAAGCATTTACATATAAAGGTTTGAGCTTTTTTAGGTCTTAAAAAAGTACCTAGTTTTCAGCTATTTATTGCTCAAAAAGTTAGTATTTTGGGCAAGAGTTGAGACAAAAAAATTACTCCCCTACTCCCCTACTCTCCCCGCTTCCCTACTCCTTAAAAAAAGACTTTTGAGCGCAAACCCTAATTACACATTTTATTCTACATCTCCAATATTATCCATAAATTATCAATTCTTTCTCCCTATTGCCTGTTTCCAGTTAAGTGTTCCCTCTCTCAATTAGGAAATTCCTAAAAGCACGACTACTTATTAAGATAGTAAATAATAAGTAAAGTCTCAAAGCAGTAGTACTTCAAGGCATTGAAATCTGTTAGACATAGAGGTGTTTGGCACATATATTCCTAGATTTTTAAGTGACAAATAGTTGTCTTGATTTCCTCATCCTTATTCCCTGTTCCCTATCTCCTTTTTATATTTCTTTTGCAAACAATCTATAAATCCCGAATAATTAGCAAAAATGTTATTAGGCTAGTTTTAATTACTTAATAACTGAAGTGTTATAGCAATCCTATTTCAGTTGTAATATTTTGGTGGTAGTTAGGAGTCAGGAGTCAGGATTCAGAATTTTCAAGGTTTTCCGTTAATATTAACTGTTATAAAAATTTTCACAAATCATTTAGGATGGCTATATAAAATTTTTAAAAAGAATGTTACGAATAGTAAGGGCGATAAAAAGATTTTACAGCAAATAGCCCTTTGATAAAAAAGATGATTTACGAACTAAAAAATGGTTTCAATACCATTCATTCTGACTCCTAACTTCTGACTGCTGACTCCTAAAAATTCTCCTAGATATTTGTAGCAAACATTTATCAAATTGGTATTACAGAAGTATAGCATCACTTTTAGGAATTGGTATTAAGATGTCTGCAATACAAGGATTTGATTATAGTAGTCAATATCTGTATCTGGAAATAGATGCTTAAAAATAGCTTCTCAAACTCATTTTAGACAGCTATTTATATCATTTTTATCTTTGATTTTAATATTTATTCCTTCTTATACCAAGCGTAAAAAAAGAATATTACGAATAATCAGAGCAATAAAAATACTTTTTAATTCTAAATTCTTAATTCAATAAATAGTAATAGGTGGTAAATTTGGTTGAGGATTAACAACTCTTCTCAATAATTCTTGTTGAGCTTGTTGAGGATTTTGACCACGAGGAACTTGATATAATAACCGACAAGAACCACCTATAGCAGCACAAATAATAGGTTGTCCGTTTTTAGATATACTAACAGTAATATTTCGATATCCATTTCGTTGTTGAGTAGATAAAATTCCAGATACTCTAGTACATCTAGTAAGAGCATCTTCTCCTGATTGAGCAAAATAATTGTTAGCACCCCAGAGAATAATCGGAATATTCTTGCCTTGTTTATTAGCAATTGTAGCTGGAGTTGCGCCAATTTTACCGCAGAAAAAATTAGGAGTTTGAGCCTTAGCAGAAAGGTTACTGATAGGGAAATTTAAAAATCCAATTACCGTAGCAGTAACAATAGAAGTTAATGATAAAATTTTCATGGACTATAATCTACATATATAACACTACTGATATTTTATAAACTTATATATACTTCTTGACGCTCAGTAATGGAATTTAAGCAAAAAGTTAGGTAAGTATATTTGGGAAATCCTGGAAATTCTGATTGTAAATAGTTTTTGTATATTTATCATTTCCGATTAATTAATTAGTTGGCTTGCTTATATCCCTAATCAAACTTATTATCTACCTTAACTTCGGTTAAGGGTAAACCGAGAATATTTTTCTCAACTTATCAAATTTATACTAAAAACTCTTGCCCTACAAACAGAGTTACTAATTCTCTACTCTTAATCTAGAAGAAAAAAAGAAATACTGAGGTTAAATTTATTATACCAAGCGCGATAAATGTTTTTTACAAATGGTAGGGACGTTGCATACAACGTCCGTAGGGAAGAGAGAAAAAGGAAGACTGAAGTTGGAATAAATATTGAAGAAAAAAAGGGAAAATGATAAATATAGCTTTCTCAAATAAATTGTAGAAGCTCTTTTTGACTATCTCCGATCCAGACGCACCTTTTTGTAGCATTTTTTTTTCAAACTGGTATCACTCATCAGTTAACTATTAATTCTTTCAATGTTGAGTTTAAGAGACTGTTTATCAACTAAATATTAAAGCTTGAATACCGCCATACAAAAGAAAAGAAGTCAGAAATCAGAAGTGTGTTAGCTCCGCATTCCGCAAGAAAGTAAGAAGTGAAAATTAATGGGAGATTGTTACTCGCCAATAATTTTAAACCGCTAAAATAAATTATAAAATTCAATTTATAGCTGGGGTCTTAAAACCTATTTCTCAGTCTAGAAGTAGAAAGTCTTAACCGAAAATTATAATAGAAAAAACTTCTGACTTCTGACTTCCTATTTTTGACTTTGAGTACAGGAATAACTTAAACTTTCTATATTTATGGTAATCAAATTTCAATAAGCATAAGATAAACTAATCATTTAATCAGTTATACTTAATCCTTGCTTGAATTAAATTTCAGTTAAATATATCTGAGAAATCTTCAAGACTAATATCTATTTCTTAGTTTTGATTTTCAAATTAAGGGAAAATTTCACTTACTTAAGCTATAATTACTAAATTATTAAGTTAAATTGGGTAAAAATTATATATAAATAAAATCAGAAAAATACTTAAGAGTGGACTTAAAAAAAAAGACTTGACAAAAGTTATAACTTTTGTTACAAAAATGTTAAAAATTTATATAGTAAGAGGATTTTAGATTGTGAAAGTAGCCATTGTTGGTTTTGGATTTAGTGCCGAGAAAGGTCATATTCCAGCCTACAGAGATCGTTCTGATATTCATCTCACAGCAGTAGTAGATCCTGTAACAGCGAGACGTGCAGCAGCACTACGACAATACCAAAACATCCGAGTTTATGAGACATTCGATGACTTACTAGAAGAATATTCTGATGAAATAGATATAGTTGATATTTGCTTACCTAATGCTTTTCATATGGAAAATGTTAAACGAGCATTAGCAGCAGATAAGCACGTCTTATGCGAGAAACCATTAGTTTTAAATAAAGCTGAATATTATGAATTAGTAGAAATAGCAAATCAACGAAAACGTATTTTATATCCATGTCATAATTACAAATTTGCTCCAGCAATAGTTCACGCTGCCTACTTAATCAATTCGGGTGAAATAGGGCAACCTTTATTTGCATCTTTTAACATATTTGGTGCAGGTTTTCAAACTGGCGTACCTCAGTGGCAACCAGACTGGCGAAAAAATAAAGAACTCTCTGGTGGAGGTATTATGATCGACCATGGTTTAGATGCAATTTCTGTTGCTCAAACTTTATTTGGTGGTTCTCCCCAACGCATATCTGCCCATACTAGAAGTCTCAATCAAACAGAGGGTCAACTAGAAGATTTAGCTGTTTTTTGTTTAGATTGGGAGGGCAAATTAATTAATATTAGTTTAAGCTCTTTAGGTTCAATACCAAAAGCTTATTATAGAATTCAGGGCACAGAAGGGGAAATTAGTATCGAGAATAACGATATATTTTTGAGTGTGAAAGATCGACCAGTTCAACATATTTTTGTACCTACATATTTTGACGATCCTGGTCATGCAAATTGGTTTAATGGATTGATTGATAATTTACTAGATTGTATTAATACTGGAAATACTGAACCATTCCCATTAATGGAAGCTGGTTTAGTTCTAGATCTACTTGAAAAAGCCAATCATTCTAGTAATAATGGAGGTAGTTGGATGGGACTAGAATTTACTGCTAAGTCGTTACAAATGGTCTAGTTAATTTCTAACTAAGTGCTAGAACTAGGTATCGGATAAAACCTCTTCATTAATGGATAATGGATAATGGATAATTACCTTTGGTTAAAACCGCAACGGAATTGAATATAAGAAAATATTCTAGCACTTTTCTCTTGGTCGATTGGAGGCTAGCGAGGTTTTCTCGCCATACCTCGACCCCTTTTTCCCCTATGGTGGGAGGCTTTTAACCAAGGTATTTAATTAATAATTATTAATTATTCGGTAATTATTTTTTGATCGGCAATTTATCAACCTGGTTCTAGGTACTTTTTCCAATCTATAATGCTTTCCCGCGCATTGCTGAGGCAAACGCGCAGGCAACAGGCAATAGAGGGAATAAAAAACCGATCGGATAATACTTTATAGAAATTATGAGTCCAACAAGTTTTATAGATATACTAGCTCGTACTGCTGTAGGATTAAAAATATAGGCTTTCTCAAATTGGCGAGATACATAAGTTTGAGATTTTAGGGCTAACTACTGAAGTTAAATAATTGGAAAAATTTGGATAAATATCAAGGAATCATCAGAACAAATTGATTGTCTGATATAATACCAACAAGTCAAAAAAAGAAGCTAATTTCATTCTCTTCTCAAAGAATTTATATCATTCCTAACCAGTTGAAATGAAATCTTTAACTGAGCAATCTAAAAGTTAATAAGTAGAGCGTGGTAAATTTTGTGCGTTATGTATCAAATTGTAAATTAGCTTAAAAGTCAGTTATATCATTCTTTTGAAGCATTTTGTGACTAAATATGCAACGTCTTTTTTTTAGCTTGGTCTACTTAATAAACAAAAAACAATACTCCCTCAAAACGCTGGTTTTACACATCATACTTATAATTGAGAGTCTATTATTTATACCAACAATTTATTGTACAAACCGGGTTGATGTCCCTAAGTCCTATAATATTAAAGCCCCTATAATATTGGTTGAGGTAAGTTGAGTAGAAAAGATTTTTTTTACTTATATAATTTAGTCTAAGATTTGATTATTAGTTTGTCAGTCTTTCTATACTTTCTAATATTTATTTATTCCTCAATTATAAATCCTAAAACAACCTTTAAATCAAGTGCCAAATTAAAGAATGGAGTCAGGTATATCTTCCCTACCTACCTTCTGAAATATTCCTCAATCGTCTCAATTAGGGGTTCAGCAGTGGGAAATCTTCCAGTCAAAATTACATAATTATGTTATCCCCAAAATTTCCTAAATCTAACCGTTCACCTTTATTATTCTTAAGTGAACGAATTATGGCATTACTAATTCTTGCCAACGTAATTTTAGTAATATTTGATGTTACCTATATACAATTTCGCGATCTGTATCTGAAAGCAGATTTAAACTTACAAAAACTTACTGATACTCCCCAAGAAAAATATCTGCAAAAAGTAGATAAGCTAGAAGAAGAATTAGCAGAAAATGGTTTAAATTCATCAAACATAGAAAATTTATTAGAAGATTTGCGGCTTAGTAGTATCCAAATATTTATTAATCGCCCTCCATTTCGAGTCATAGATGACTATGGTGCTTTAGCGAAAATTAAGCAAAGATTTACGACTCATCTTGGCAGAGAAAGTTTTTCACAAGCAATACAAGTATTCTGGCAAGAAGATTATTTAGAAGCACAGAGTTGGCAAAGTCAGTTAGATTTTTTCAATGAACAAATCCGCCCTTTAATGTTATTGTATGAACCTCAAATATGGTACGATTTAATTAAGGGAATAGAGCCATTCCGAGATTCACAAGATTATATGATCGCAGTTAATGAACTGAGAATACTGCTGGAAAAACAAGGTCTAGAAGCAGCAGAAATAGAACCCTTACTCAAAAATTTGCGTAACAGTAGTACCGAATTAATTGATAGAGATTATTATTTCCAGATAGTTAATCAAGTTATAGTTTTAACTCAAATCAAATACCAGATTAAGGAACATATTTATAGCCAGACTATAGACAGTAATATTGATATTTATTTAACTCCCACCCTCCAATTTTTACAATCATTAAACTGGCTTCAATATTTAGCACCAGATATTTTGTGGGCAGATAAATCATCAAAAGCAGCATTTAATATATTCTGGAGTCGCCAACATCTAGAAACATATCAATGGGAACGAGAGTTAGATTTTTTTGATAAAAATATTAAGTTTTTGATGCAGTCCTATTACTTCCGTAATTTAGATAAAAATGGGAAATTTGTAGATAGATTTTGGTTAGTAGACTTGCCTTGGATGGCTATATTTTGGATAGAGTTTCTACTACGTCTTTTAGTAATTATTCGTAGTCGTAATTTAACTTTATGGGGTGCTATTAAACAGCGTTGGTATGATGTTTTTTTATTGCAACCGTGGCTACCTGAACTACGAATGATTACTGCTTTTATTCGTTTAGACAAAGTTAAATTACCAAACATGGAACAGTTATATACTGATATTCGCTTCAAGTTAATTCGTAGTTTTGCTAAAGAAATAACTCAAGTTGTAGTCAGTGGAGGTATTGAGAAGCTACAAAAGAATGTGAGTAAAGGTTTTCTAAAAAAAGCTATTTTTGAGTCAAAAAGTAAGCCCGATCGAGTTTATGCAGAAAAAAATGATTCAGGCAAAATTCAAGAAATTATTAACCGTTTATTCCAAGTAACTGCTTGTCAAGTTCTTCCAGAAATTCATAAAGACCTTGAAGATTTTTTGCATTATCAAGTTGAAAAATCTATGCAGCAGTTATCTATATATCGAGGCTTGCAAAAAATACCTTTTATTCGTCGCTTACCAGATCAAATTGTTAATAATTTAGTAACACAAATATCTAGTACAATTACTACAGCTCCCCAAAAAGCCTATCAAAATGATACACCACCAGATCCAGTAAGTATCAAGCTTAGACAACAGTTAGTAGAACACTTTAGCAGTAAGTTAGTCTCAGAATTACAGGAAAAACAAACTTTTGATGAAATAGAAATTTTAATTATTGATTGGCTTGAAGAAGTTAAAAATAGTTATGTTAAACCTAGTTTAAAATATTCTGAATCAACTATTCCTAAAATTATACCTACAACAGTAATGGAGTTAAAAGCTGAAGATGGGAGTAAAGAGAATGATTAATTATAAATAGGGTAGGTTGAGTGTCTAGGTTAAATTTGTGAGTAAAACCCAACGCTCCGAATCCCCCCTACTGCTTGGAAAGGGGGGAGAGATAGGTATGTATTTTATAAAATTTACCTACATTTTAAAGCTAGACAAGCTAGTAGGTTGAGGAACGAAACCCAACACTATAATCACTAAAATTACCAAAAAAAAGAATTATAATTAATATTATGTCCGGTTGAATAGTTATAATTAAAGCTTGTAGTAGGGCTTTAGCCCTAATACCAATTACCAAAAGTAATGCTATAATTCAGCTATACTTCAAAACCTCAATAATTACTAAGATTTAAAGTCTTTTTTTGACAATTATTAGTCGGTTAATAATTATTTTTCCTACTTTTAACCTCCCCCCCACGTCCCACACTCCGCACACTTCCCTACCCGATCGGGTGTAGCATTCTTTTTGAGAAATGGTATAAGATAGATATTTCTGGGGCTAGAGCAATTCTACCCGTGAAGTCAAAATTCCTCTCTATACAGAAGATAATATTATTGAAGTTTGGTTGGTAGATATTAATGACCAATGTGTGGAGGTATATAGACAACTTATTGCCAGTCGTTACGAACAAGTGCAAAAATTACAGCGGGGTCAAAATTTATCTATTCAAAGGTTTCCGAGTATTAATATTCAAGTGGATGAAATATATTGTATTGAGTTGGGTTGCGCTGTCACTTAACCCAACCTACTGGCGCGTCAAACTTGAAAATGTGGGTTAAAAAACCTAACCCCCCAACCCCCTTCCCTACTAGCGTTGGGGAGTATCTCTCCCCTCTCATTGCAGGAGAGGGGTTGGGGGAGAGGTCTTCGCTCGTTGCTCGCTCAAATACCCACAATTTTAATCTAGACACGCTACTACGGCATTATAAATAATTATCTGAAAATAATCAGGACTTACCCACGAGGTAGGAAAAACTAGGATTTGAGATTGCTTCCCTGTCGGTCGCAATTACGAAAATACATTGTACTGCGTAAGTCCTAATAATATTACTCCTTTGACACTTTCCCTGCTTCTAATCTATTCAACGAATTAATATGACTCTTCATTTGGGTTAAATATTTTTCCAATAACAAATAATCTCTAGACTTAAGTAAAGGATAGTTTTTATTAGTAACAACCTGCTCTAAAGACAAAACCCGAAAGTTTAATTTCCCATTTTTCCGATAACGATGTACCCATGTCGGTAAAGCTTCCACGGCAGAAATTTCAATCGTTTCTTCTGGAAAACTTTTCTGAATATTAACTTGAAAAATTACTCCCAAATCAGTATATTTTCTAGTCTGATTGGAAATAAAATTCCCCATAGAATAAATCGCAACTGCCTGACGAGTATCCCCATTTTCTTCAGTAATTTTAAAAATTTTATAAGGTTGAACTACATGAGGATGACTACCCAAAATAATATCTGCTCCCCCATTAACCAAACTTTCTACTAATTGTTTTTGTTGAGTATTAGGTAGACGTTGATATTCTGCACCAAAATGTAGAGAAACTGTAACAAGATCTGCCCCTTGTTGTCTTGCTTTACTAATATCTTGAATAATTTTTTGTTCGTCAATTAAATTTACCAGATAATCTTTCCCTTCAGGAATAGGAATGCCATTAGTGCCGTAAGTGTAAGCTAAAAAAGCTATCAAAATTTCATTCTTTTCCACCATTAAAATTTCTTGAGATTCAGCTAAAGAAGCTGCCGTACCCACTGGATAAATGTCGCGATCGCGCAAATTTTCTAAAGTTTTCAAGACACCTTTTTCTCTTCTATCCAAAGAATGATTATTCGCAGTAGTTAAAATATTAAAACCTGCCCATTTAATAGCATCAGCTAATGTTGCTGGAGCATTAAATAAAGGATATCCTGTATATCCAGATTCAGGTCCAGCTAAAGTTGTTTCTAGATTCCCAATCACCCAATCACCAGCAGACAAAATATCCTTTACTTCCGTGAAAAAACTCTGATAAGAATAACTCTTAGTTTGAGAATTATAACCCGATTTGATTTGCATACCGTGCATCATAATATCTCCAACAGCAATTAATTTTGCTTCCGTAAAATAAGGAGTTGGTAGAGGTAATTGAATTGATTCTACAGGCAAAATTCCTGGTGTTTTTTCTGCTTTACTTTCAGGAAATATATTGCAACCAGAAATAAATAGTATTGCACTAAAACAAATGAATTTGAAGATAGGGAATAGGGAATAGGGAATAGGGAATAGGGGGAAGATACTATTATTTTTCATTATATTGGTGGCTCAACAGGTTTCTTAATACTTATTTTACCGAAACAATTAAACAATTAAATAATTAGATAATTCAGGTTTAAAGCCTCCCCTTTCAAGGAGAAAAAGCGGTCGTTTGCGGAGCAGTCCGTTAGGATGGGATGGCGAGGTCTCCTCGCTTGCCTCCAATCGACCAAGAGAGCGGTCGTTTGCGGAGCAGTCCGTTAGGATGGGATGGCGAGGTCTCCTCGCCATATCCAATCTCCCCTTGAGAAATAAATTTTTTCCTTTTAGTCAATCCTCTCCCTTTTAGGGAGAGGTAATTATCCATTATCCATTATTGAAAAACAGTCTCTTATATCATGTCTCATTGATTATCCGAACATGATATTATTCAATAGTTTTTTTTATCAAAAAAATACTTTATTTATCAAAATAATTTTACCTAAAAATTGTGGTCTAAAGTCTCCCTTTTTAAAGGGATAAAAAAAGAGACTATTCCTTATGTCAAGTCTCCTTATTGCAGAGGTACTGATAACTGATAACTGATAACTGATAACTGATAACTGAAACGACTCCTGACTCCTGACTTCTCCCTAATTATTTCTAATTAGAATTGTTATTTATACTAGCAACTAAACCAGTTGCTGCTGCCATATCTAGGGGTTTAGAAAATAAATAACCCTGACCATATTCACACCTTAAAGCTTGAAGCTGAATCACTTGCTCTGAAGTTTCTACCCCCTCAGCAACAACATCTATACCTAAATTGTGAGACAAAGTAATAATTGAACGGATAATTTCTGTTGGCTCAATTGAACCCTCACTTACCAAATTAACAATACCTATTCTATTGACAAAAGAACGGTCAATTTTTAAAGTATTCATTGGAAAACGGTGTAGATAACTCAAAGAAGAATATCCCGTACCAAAATCATCAATACATAACTGAATATTCCGCGCCCTTAACTGAGACATTTTTTCTGTGACAGACTCATTATTTTCAATCAAAGCACTTTCGGTAATTTCCAGTTTTAAACTTCTAGCATCAAGCTGAGTTTCTAAAAGAATTTTGTCTATTTGATCGATTAAATCTGTTTGAGCAAACTGCTTTACAGAAAGATTAACACTCATTTTCAACGGATAATTATTCGGCCATTGATTTTGCCATTGACGTAACTGGAAGCAAGCTTTTCTTAACACCCATAAACCAAGAGGTATAATTAACCCTGTTTCCTCAGCAAGAGGAATAAATTCACTAGGAGAAATTAAACCAAGTTCTGGATGCTGCCAACGTACCAGTGCTTCAAAACCAATAATTTGATTTGTTGTAAGGGAAACAATTGGTTGATAGTTAAGCAGAAACTCAGATTGCTCAGTAAGTGATTGGTTCTCAAGATTTTTAAGAGCGCGTTGTAAATTATTCTCCAACTTTAAACGTTTTAGAAGTTGAGTGTGCATAGAAGTACAAAAAATTTGATGAGACCCTCTACCTAAATCTTTGGCAGAGTGCATAGCTATTTCTGCATCTCGCAAAATATGTTCTGCAGCTCTAATACTCGTGGAACTGGAGCTAATACTTGTGGAACTCAGAGCAATACCAATACTAGCAGTAAGAAATACCTCATTTTCATCTAAAATAATTGGTAAAGTTAGTTGTTGGTGGATACGATTAGCAACAGAGGTAGCATCCCTAACTGCAGAAATATCTTCTAGCAAAATTACAAATTCATCTGCACCAAGACGAGCAACCGTATCTCCATTACGCAGCAATCCTTTTAGTTTCTTGGCGATCGTGATTATCAGTTCGTCTCCTATACGATGACCAAGACTATCATTCACAACTTTAAATCGGTCAATATCTATAAATAGCACTGCAAACAAAAAGTTTTTTCGGCGTTCAGCATATTTAATTGTTTGCTGCAAACGATCCATAAACAGAGTACGGTTAGGGAGATTAGTCAGTAGATCGTGGAGTGCATCATGTTTCCACTGTGCTTCAGTTCGCTTACGCTGAGTAATATCGTGACTGTTGATAATGATACCTCCAACTGCTGGATCGTGTAAAAGATTAGTTACAACACCTTCAAAGAAGCACCAATAACCAGAACGATGCTTAACTCGATACTCAATAGGTGATTGACTTATACCAGGGTTTTCAATTGCTTTGTTGATAGTGTAAGTAATGAGTAACAAATCATCAACGTGAATTAGCTCGAAGATACTGTTACCCACAGATTTTTCTGGTATATATCCCAAAATTTTCCTTACTGATGGACTGACATAACTAGAAATTCCATGAGCATCAATAATCAAGATCAAATCCGTAGCATTTTCAATCAGAGCGCGAAACCTCCGTTCATTCTCTAGCAAGGCTTTTTCTGCTTGTTTGCGCTGAGTAATATTACGCAGAATCGCAATCATCGCTACAAGCTGTTGTTGACTAGCAATAGCAGTTTCTTCTGCTTGCTTACACTTTGTAATATCTGTCTTTGTTCCCATCATCCTAAATGCTTTTCCTTGACTATCTCTAATAGCAACTCCACGACAGAAAAACCATCGGTAACTGCCATCTTTATGTTGTATCCTATGTTCCATTTCATATTTCGGTGTTAATCCTGCCAAGTGATAATTTTTTGCTGTCATCATCTGTTCTCGGTCTTCTGGATGAACTAGCTGACTCCAATCATCTATGTGGTTTCTAATTTCCCAATCTTCAAAACCAAGCATTGCCTTCAATATAGGGTCAAGGTAAATTTCGTTAGTTTGTAAATCCCACTCCCAGATTCCTACATGACCTGCTTCAATAGCAAGTGCATAACGTTCCTGACTTTGGCGTAGTTCCTGTTCTACTCGCTTGCGTTCTGCTATTTCTGTTTGTGCTTGTTCATATAACTCAGCTTGGTGGATAGCAATAGCACAGCGATCGGCAATTGATTTCAATAAAGATAGTTCATCCTCACTCCATTGTCTTTCCAGATCGCATTGATGTAGAATAATTCCGCCTAGATAAGTATCCTGATACAACAACGGTGTAATTAAAACCGATATTACTTGACACTTGTTAATAATATTTTTCACTTCTGGGAGTATGGTTGTATCCAGTTTACTAATTTTTACCTGTTCTCCTCTAGCTAGTGATTCAGAATAATAGTGATGAACTTGGTAACAGAAACATACTTGATTGCTACATTTAACTGTTATTTTACTGAAATGGCAAAGCTTAATGTTATTTTGACAGTCTGGTCTCACAATGAAACAACGACTAACTTGCAAAACTTCATGTAACTGCTCAATAGTTTTTTGTAAGACGTCATCAAGCAATAAAGTATTTCGCATTCCCTGGACAATGCGATTAATAATTACTTCTTGTTTAGCTTGTTGTTGTAATTTTTGAATCGCTAATTGCTGTTCTTTTTTTAATCTAGACTCAGCGATCGCCCGCTCTAAAATAATTGATAAAGTAAATAATCTATTTTTTAAAAGATAATCATTAACTCCAGCCTTTAAAATTGACAAAGCTTCCTTTTCTTGTAATTCGTTTGTAATTAGAATTACAGGAATTTCTTGTCCTGATTGTTGTAGTAATCTCAGTACGTCAAAGATATCAAAATCAACTAAATGATAATCTGATAATATTGCATCATATACATTATCTTTAAGCAATTGTCGGTAATCTAGATCACTCTCCGCAATATCATAAGTAAACTTTATACCATCAGAATTTAATACACTTAGGATAAGCTCTACATCTTCCATCATATCTTCCACAATTAGCAAATGTAGTTCCTTGCTGGCTTCTGGTATAATTTGATGCTTTGCCTGTGTTAGCTCTGCCATATAAAAGCAACTTAATAAAATTAGCTGAGTTTATCATTGCTATTATAATCTATCTTTGATTGACAGTATGACATCAAATATTGGAAATATCCTGACATCAGTAGTTGTGGAGAGTTAAATATGCGGAGTTACATACAATTAATTATGGTTTTGGCACAAGACATAGCATTTTTTTGGCAAATCGTAAAGGTGGCAAAAATATTCGATTGTTTTTATTTCTCATTATTGGTTTTATAAGTCCCATAGTGTAGCAATATTTTGATAAGCTTAATATAATCAATATCGTTAGTGGTAAAGAAGTAATGATAAGCAGTAGAGAACAGGGAATAGTTCTAATATCCTTGATCCTTACTATTTGAGGACTACCTAATTATGTATAGCATTTTAGCTATAGTTTAGATTGATAAAATCTGGGATTAAACATCTAATTTGAAAAATTATTACTGACAAAAAAAGAACAAAAACATGAAATTCAAGAGAATCATTATCATAATTATTATTAGCAATCTACTCAATATAAATACAACAAATATCAGGAATTTTATTGTTAGACTCGCAACCATTATTCCACTAATAACACCAAAAATTGCTATTGGAGCGACAGAATCAGAAATTAACAAAATCGCAGCAGAAATTACAGTTAGAATTGACGGACAAAATAGAAGTGGTTCAGGAGTAATTGTGGAAAAACAAGGAGACACATATTATGTACTCACCAACTGGCACGTTGTTAATAAAGTAGGAGATTACCAAGTACGCACACCTGATGGAAAAATGCACCCAGTTTACTATACCCTAATCAAACAAGTGCCAAATGTAGACTTAGCGATCGTACCGTTTAGCAGTTCTCAAAACTACCCCATTGTGGAAACAGGAGACCCAACTCAGTTAGTTCCCGGAACAAACGTATTTGTCGGGGGATGGCCTCGTTCTGGCAGCAACATCAAGCAACGAATTTTTCTCAGTACCCCAGGAGTGGTGACAGGTCGTCAGCAACCTGTTGCTGGTTATAGTTTACTCTATGATAATTTAGTCAGAGCAGGGATGAGTGGCGGACCAGTGCTAGATACAGAAGGTCGCTTAGTAGCTATTAACGGTATTGTCAAATTACAAGAAAACTCTGATGTCATTGTCTCAGGAGGTATTGAAATTAATACTTTTTGGAACTGGCGACAACGGGTTTCATTGCCAATTGTTTCCCAAGTACCTCAAACTATTCAAACCCCAGTAACTCCAACAGAAACAACAAATTCTGTTTCTACAACTACTTCCACCGAAGAAAACGGAACCGAAACTGCTGTCAACTTTACTCTCGCAAAAGCAATTACTGATGAAATTAGTGGCATAGTTAATTCTATAGTTGCTCTAAATGCTTACATCGTTATGGGTAGCAGTAACGGTATGATTTCAGTGTGGGATACTCAGAATGGGGAAATTATAGCTACCTGGAAAGCGCATCCAGAGTCAGTAAACTCAGTCGCAGTGACTCCTGATGAACAATTCGTTATCAGTGGTAGTGATGATAAAACTATCAAAATATGGAAACTACCCAAAAATAAAAATATTACTGATATTAGCCTGGTGCGAACTCTTACAGGACATACTGATGTGGTAGATGGAGTAGCGATCGCTCCCAACGGTCAAATTTTAGCAAGTGGCAGTTGGGATGGAACCATTAAAATTTGGAATTTGGGTAGTGGGGAATTGCTCCAAACCTTAGAAGGACATTCTGAGATAATCAATGCGATCGCAATTAGTCCAGATGGGCAATTTTTAGCTAGTGGTAGTAAAGATAATCAGATTAAATTGTGGAATTTACCAACAGGTCAGCTAGTTCGTACTATCAATACTAATTCTCTCTCAACTTTATCTGTAATTTTCAGTCCTGATAGTCAGATATTAGCCAGTAGTAGTAGTGATGGTATGATTAATATTTGGAACTTACAGACAGGTAAATTAATTCATAGTTTAAAAGAACATATAGATGGAGTTTGGTCAATAATTATTACTCCTAATGGCAAAACTTTAATTAGTGGTAGTTGGGATAAAACAATCAAATTTTGGGAATTAAGTACAGGTAAATTAAAAGGAAGTTTAAGCGGACACAACAGTTATATTAGTTCAGTAGCAATTAGTCCTAATGGGCAAACAATAGTTAGTGGTGGTTGGGACCGGAAGATTAATATTTGGAAAGTTCCTTAATTTCGGCAAAAACCAAGTTGAGGAACTTAGAGAATATAAGATAATTCCTGATTTTTACGGATAATTTTTATTGTGGTAAAATCAAAATACTTAAGTTATACTTTTTTGTAGATGGCATTTTAAATAATTGATAATTGATAATGAATAATTGATAACTATCTCTCCCTAAAACGGATTGGATTGACGCGGTAGGGAAAATTTTTTCTTCTCTTGGTCGATTGGATATGGTGCAATTCGGAGCGGCTCTGAAAGAGCGGGAGACCTCGCCATCCCATCCTAGGTCATGCTCCGCTTTCCGACCGCTTGTTTCTCCTTACTCATGAGAGGCTTTTTACCTTAATTATTCAGTAAAAACTGTCTACTAAATAGTTAGACGCAAATCAATCTAACTATGTAACAAGTTCATTAATGGATAATGGATAATTAATAATTACCTCGGGTTTTAACCGAGAGGATTGAATATAAGGAATATTTTCTTTTCTCTTGGTCGATTGGATATGGTTAGGTAACCCATCCATCCCATCCTGACGGAATGCTCCGCTTTCCGACCGCTTTTTCCCCTATCCAAGGGGAGGCTTCAAAGCGTGAATTATTTAATTATTAATTCTTGAATTACCTATTTTTAACAAGATATATCGCCAGCAAAAACCCTTTAAATTGCTTCCTTACACTCTGTGATAATCACAATTACATAGTGATATAGCGCTACGCGCAAGTTAAAAGTCATGCATTCAAAAGTCAAAAATAATCCCTGACTAAGTTTAAGCATTTATAAGTTTCCTAACCATAATGCGTAGTGCTATATTTAATTAGGTTGCTCTACTTAAAAACTCTTTATCAGAATCATATTTGTACACGAATAGAGGCAAATATAAGATTCCGTAATTCAAAATCTGAGAGTATTTCAGGAGGAATAATTGATGAAAAAAGCCTCTAGGTACTGGATTATATCTTTGCTATTAGGCTTAATTATTTTGTTAGGATTACCAAGTCCTAGCTATGCCGATAGTCAATCTATTACTACCAAAACAATCCATGTTTTAAATCGTCTCAGTTTTGGTCCTAGACCAGGAGATATAGGACGAGTTCAATCTATGGGAATTGATAATTATATTCAATCTCAACTGAGACCAGAAACTATTAGAGAATCTCCTCAACTAACACAGAGAATGGCTAAGTTAACTAACTTCTACTTAGCTCCCACAGAATTATATAAAAAAACTGTCCCTCCACTCAAAAAAGGAGCTAAAGACTTTACTCAAAAACAACGAATACAAATGAACAAAAGTACCAGAAATGTTTTACGAGAATCAGAAAATGTACGTTTACTTAATGCGATATTTAGCAACAAACAACTACAAGAAGTAATGGTAGATTTTTGGTTTAACCACTTCAATATTTCTGTAGATAAAGGTAACTTAACTCGCCTCTTGGTAGGTACTTACGAAAGAGACGCTATTCGACCTAATGCACTTGGTAATTTTCGTAATTTATTAGGAGCAATAGCCCATCATCCAGCCATGTTATTTTATTTAGATAATTGGCTTAATACTGCTCCTGGTAGTCAAGGTGTCCGTGGCAGATTTAAAGGCTTAAATGAAAACTATGCCCGTGAACTTATGGAGCTTCATACTATCGGAATAAATGGAGGCTATACACAACAAGATATAATAACTTTAGCAAGAATTTTTACAGGTTGGGGAATACAACGTCGTGGTGGAGATGGTACTGGATTTAAGTTCGATTCAAATCGCCATGATTATAGTGACAAAATATTTCTAGGAGTACCGATTAAAGGTAGTGGAATAGAAGAAGGAGAAAAAGCCTTAGATATTCTCGCGAGCCATCCATCTACTGCCCGTTTTATTAGTTATAAATTAGCTCAATATTTTGTTGCCGATACACCTCCTGGTAGCTTAGTTAATAAACTCGCTAAAAGTTTTCAAGAAACTAATGGCAACATTCGTTATGTGTTAGAAACTTTATTTAATAGTCCTGAATTCTGGAATGAAAAATATTATGGTAGCAAATTTAAAACCCCTTATCAATATATTATTTCTACTACTAGAGCAACGGGCACCGAAAAACCAAGATTTGGCAGAATTAAAAGAATTTTAGACCAATTAGGAATGAAGCTTTATGGCTGTAAAACTCCTGACGGCTATAAAAATACTCAA
Organism: Dapis brunnea BLCC-M229; assembly: GCF_050015995.1. NCBI lineage: Bacteria > Bacillati > Cyanobacteriota > Cyanophyceae > Oscillatoriales > Microcoleaceae > Dapis > Dapis brunnea. The sequence continues at coordinate 22,571 of NZ_JBNHEP010000058.1, forward strand.
GAAGCATGGTTAAATCCCGATGCCATGATGCGTCGAATTAGCTTTGCTACAATTATATCTCGTGGTCAACTAAACCAAGGGAAACCAAGACGGATAAATCATCAGCAACTTAGGGCAACTTTAGGAAATAATTTTTCTGCCCAAACTCAAGCCGTAATTGGCAATAGTCCAGGTAATTTACAAGCAGCCTTAATTTTAGGTAGTCCAGAAATGATGGGAAAATAAATTAATGGATAATTGATAATGGATAATTGATAATGAAAGAGTTTTTTAAATCTCTAATCTATCTAACTCTCTCAGGACTTACACATAACCACCATATATAGTAGGGTTTAACGGCCGTTAAACCCTACAGATGGCGTATAATTTCATTTTTTGCGTAATATTATGTTCGGATGATTAGTGATAAAAAAGTATATTGTTTGTAGTAGGGCTTTAGCCCTATCTATACTTGGGGCTAAAGCCCTACTACTAGCTTTAATTATAACTATTTAACCGGACATGATATAAGTCCGGTCTCTAATGCTCTAATTATCCATTAATGAAAGCCTTTCCTATTGCTCGTGAGGTATACATATCGTGGGCAAGATTCCCCCACTACAATAAGTTTACCATTCAAACTGTAACTTATAGGAGGTGCTAATAACTGATAACTGATAACTGATAACTGATTTAGGAGGCAGTATGAAAAGACGTAAATTTTTACAATTAACAAGTTTATTATCTGCTTCAGGAATTATCTCTGTTGGCAGTCATGGTTGGGTAGCAAAAGGATTAGCTCAAACCAATAATCGTAAACGATTAATAGTTGTTTTTCTCCGAGGAGGAGTCGATGGATTAAATGTAGTTATTCCCCATCAAGAAGACGTTTATTATGATGTACGACCAAAAATAGCAATTCCCGCCCCAGGAGAAGAAAACGGAGCAATAAATTTAGACGGTCAATTTGGTTTGCATCCTGCTCTAGCAAGTATCATCCCTCTCTGGCAAAATCGTAGTTTAGCTTTTATTCACGCTTGCGGTTTAAACAACGATACTCGCTCTCATTTTGATGCCCAATATTATATGGAAACAGGTATTCCAGGTAATAAAAAAATTCCTGATGGATGGATGAACCGCCTATTAGCAAATCTCCCAAAAGATAGACCTACTCAAGCAGTTAACTTAGGAGATACACCACCCCGCATTCTCATGGGTAAAATGCCAGTTGCCAGTCTCCCCACAGGGAGAAAGTCAACCCGCGCTTTGCCAATAGATCGCCCTAGAATCTATGAAGCATTCGATCGCCTTTATAGCGGTAATGATGAACTGAGTAGGGTTTACCAAGAAGGTCGTCAGGCAAGAGATTTATTACTTGCTGACCTGGAGAAAGAAATGGAAGAAGCTTCCGGGGGCGCACCACCACCAAAAGGTTTTGCTGCTGATGCTAAAAATTTAGCTCAAATAATGGTTGGTGACTCCAGAACTCAGTTAGGATTTCTTGCTGTTGGTAATTGGGATACCCACGTTAACCAAGGTAACAGTCAAGGTGCTTTAGCAAGAAGATTAAAACCTCTGGGGGAAGGTTTAATGACTCTAGTTCAAGAATTAGGGCCGCTTTACTCAGATACCACGATTTTAGTAATGTCAGAATTTGGTCGCACAGTTAAAGAAAATGGTAATGGTGGCACCGATCATGGTCATGGTAACGTAATGTGGGTCTTGGGTGGTGGTGTGCGTGGGGGTCAGGTTTACGGACAGTGGCCGGGTTTAGATGAATCAGAATTGTTCCAAAAACGGGATTTAGCTGTGACAACGGATTTCCGCAATGTGATTTCTAGTGTTTTACAACAGCATCTTGGTTTTGAGCGATCGCAAATATCACGGGTGTTTCCTGGTTATTACTCTAATCAGAGTTTACCTTTATTGTAAGGAGAGGCAACTAGAGAAGTTAAAAAGTTCGACAGTGTAGTCTTTGTGGCTAATAGCGATCGCATCAATTATTAGGCCACTAATAGAACCACAAACAAAGCAGATGAATCTAGGTTTGAAGATTCATCTGCCGTCAATTTCAGGAATACTTTTTAAGAATTTAAACTGCTATTAGTCAAACTCAATTCTTAAAAATAGTAGGGCATTTGATATAAACCCGCTTTCTCTGCTTTATTTATACCGACATTACCGAAAAATAAAGGTATAAAGCCTCTCCATTCATGGAGGAAAAGCGGTCGAGATATGGCGTTAGCGGAGCGCTAAACCCCATATCAAATCGACCAAGAAAAGAAAAAAAATCCTTTTAGCCAATCCTATCTGTTATAAGAAGAAGTAATTATTAATTCTTAATTATTAATTATTGAACGGATTTAATATAACTCAACAAAACAGATGATTCAAGAAAGAATCACCTGTTTTGGCTAATTAATTGAATTGATTTTGATAGTTTAAACAATTACCTAAATAAGCTGAACATCATTACTCATATTAAATTCAGATGCACTTGCGAGATTCTCAATAGTAACTATATTCGATCTTAGGGCAGCATTCCCAGTTACATACGAGACTGACAAAATTCCAGATTGGGAACTAGAATCGTAATCAAAGTATGGTCTGACATTACCACTGCTAAATGCAGATTTGTCAATGTGAATTATATCTTCTCCAGTGGAAAAGTCAGTAATAAAATCAGTGGTATTATCTTTAGCAGTCCAGCCACTAGGACGATCGTTGTAATCAAAAACAAAGGTATCAGCATTCAGACCGCCGGTAAGAATGTCTACACCATAACCAGGGGTGAGAATATCTTCGCCCCCATACCCGAGCAAAGTATCGTTACCCTCGCCACCGTTGAGAGTATCGGGACCATTGTCACCCTCAAAATAATCGTTGCCATTACCACCTTCTTGGATAATCCCACCAGCAACTACGAAAGGATCTGTGTTTTGAACACCGTCAAGATAGATGTCGTCACTTGCAAGGACAGGTATATTTTCCAGAGTTACAATCGTAGCTCCAGTTGCAGAAACTTTTAAATCACCTGTAACTGCATCAAAGCTGAGGTCACTGACACTACTGAAACCGTAGATAGATTTATCAATATCAATTGTGTCTCCTTCAGTGCTATCGAAGTCAGTGATGATATCTTTTTTGTTGTTTCCACCCAAGATAAAAGTATCAGCGCCAGCACCACCCGTCATAGTATCATAGCCCTTACCACCATTGAGAATATCGTTTCCATCATTACCATAGAGATCGTCGGTGCCCATCTCCCCATAAATAGTATCGTTGCTGTGACTGCCATAGAGAACATCAGTGCCCATACCACCCTTGAGCAGATCCGAACCCCAACTACCATTGAGAGTATCATTGTTTTTACCACCGATGAGTGTGTCCGCATCCGAGCCACCAAAGATAGAATCGTTGCCATCACCACCATCAAGATAATCGTGCATATCCCCACCATGGATATAATCGTTACCACCCTCACCATAGATAGTGTCGTTTCCATCAATAGGTTTGTAGTCTACTCCGCCGATTAGAGAATCGTTGCCATCACCACCCTTGATATAGTCAGCATCATTGCCACCATCGATAAGATCAGCACCACCGTCACCATAGAGACTATCATCACCGTCGAGACCCTCGAAAATGTTATCCTCTTGATCTCCGAAAATCTCGTCGTTACCTACATTACTACCAACAATATTCTCAATACTATCTAACGTATCTATAGTTCCATAACCGTCCTTAGCAGTATTGGTTTTTAAATTGACTTCAATTCTGCCGGTAGAGTCGCTGTAGTCTGCTGCATCAGAACCGTCACCTCCTCTCAGGGTATCATTTCCTGCACCTGCCAACAATCTATCATTACCCCCATAACCAAAGAGCTGATCGTGACCATCCGATCCTGGTGTAAAGTTGAGTGTACTTGAAGACTTGTTTACTGTTTCCTGGGAAGTATAACCATAAATCACATCATTAAAGTTACTACCGTAAAGGTAGTTTCCAGAGGTATTACCCTCGACCGATACAGGTCCAATCGCACCCATAATCAAAAATGGGTTTTCCATATTATTGATTTCTGCTTGGATTTGTGTGCTGAATTCATTTGTATTTAGAATCTTGTTTGTTGAACCGTTGCTGTTTAGACCTTGAGACACCCCATTTTTATCCACAATTACTGCATTATCTAAAATGCTTTCTCGGACTGATTTAACATACTCAGATGGTAAAGCTGTATCTCCAGGGAAAATATCTCCAGCATTGGCAAAATTCAAAGTGGCAAAGATGTCAGTAGAACCTGCTTGATCGTATGAAAAACTTAAAAAGTTTTGGGTATTTGTCGCATCTGAAATGAAAACGTTGGGATCTTCACCCGTACTACTGTCGTAGTTTAGGGGAATTATAACTACATCTTCTAAAGGGTTGAAGTCCTTAACTTTAGCGTATTCTCCTGCAGGGGGTGCATCAACATAACCATCAACTACTGAATTTACCCCTTTAACAATCATGGGAACAATTTCTTTGACTGCCTTGGTCAGAGTACCAGCGCCAGGGAGCAAAGTAAAACCCAAATCGGTTATGTCAGTAGTTATTGCGTTCCCAAATCCTTCAGCATCAAGACTCCCTGGAATTACAGTTGTCCTTGTATCACCTAGGAAAAATATATCTTTGTCTGCTCCACCATATATGATGTCACTGTTACCTGAGGATAATTTACCAGTAAAAATCACATCGTTGCCAGGTCCTCCAACTAGAGAATCAGTACCGTTTCCGCCTTGCAGTATGTCATTGTTCGCACCTCCATTCAGAGTATCGTTTCCAGCTCCTCCAAACAGAGCATCGTTTCCATTACCTCCTACCAGAGAATCGTTTCCAGCTCCTCTGTCATGGCTTTTAATATTATTCTGCACAAATTTATAGCCACTATCGCTATTTGGATCTGTAGTTTCACTACCACCATAGAGCCAGTCGTTACCGTTTCCTCCTATAAGAGTATCGCTCTCTTTCTCTCCGACAAGTGTATCATGTCCGTTTAGACCTTCTATTTCGTCTTTGTAAGAGAAGTATGTAGTGACCATTCCCGCATCAAGTATGTGCCAATATGAATTAGACCCTGTTTTTCCTACAAGCTTATCGTTACCATTAGTTCCAGTTTGTGTTTTTGGTCCGAAATCCCATCCCATTGTTTTGTCTCCTTAAGTTAATAGTTTGTTGTTTGATTGGGAAAAGTTTGTTCTCTTTCCCTTGTTGATATTACTATCGCAGAGATATCCGGAAAACACAATACAGAAAAGTTCAGGAAAGTTCAGGAGTTTTCCACCTGAATTTTCCTGAACTTTTGGAGGGAAAATTTGTCTGAGTAATTGCAATTTTTACTATATATTAATGTGGCTATGATTTAGGGTGGCACTGGAAAGCAGCTATTTTTTAGATGTTAATTTTAAAATTTTTTTTAGTATTGATTACTCAGTATTTTGGCGTAGATCTACGCCAAATGTAAGAGAGTTTTATTCAGGAAAATTCAGTTTTATTCAGTGGCTGAAAAAATCAATAGAGTAAATGTTCTAAAAAGTTCAGTTTTATTCAGTGGTTGAAAACATCAATAGAGAAAATGTTCTATAGAACCCATTATATTATGTTCGGTTAAATAGTTATTATAATTAAAGTTCGTAGTAGGGCTTTAGCCCAAACTGTAGATAGGGCTTCAACCCAAAAACTTTATTATAAGTGATTATCCGAACATGATATTAGAAAGTTATTCTACTTTTTTCCTTCTGCCTTCTGCTCTCTACCTTCCTTCCACCAAAGTATAAGTATTCAAGCGGACATGATATGACTCCTGACTCGAAAAAACAGATGATTCAAGAAAAAATCACCTATTTTAGCTAATTAATTGAATTGATTTTGATAGTTTAAACAATTACCTAAACGAGCTGAACATCAGTACCCATATTAAATTCAGATGCACTTGCTAGATTCTCAATAGTAACTATCTTTGTTTCTAGGGCATAATTCCCTATTAAATACCCAATCGACAGAACTCCTGATTGGGAACTAGAATCGTAATCAAACTCAAGACTTCTTCGTGTGATATTATCAGTATGAGTGCCAAATGCAGATTTGTCAATGTGAATTACATCTTCTCCAGTGGAAAAGTCAGTAATAAAATCAGTAGAATTATCATTAGCAGTACGGCTAGTAGGACGCTCGTTGACATCAAAAACAAATGTATCAGCATCAGCACCACCGGTAAGAATGTCTACACCATAACCAGGAGTGAGAATATCTTCGCCCCCATACCCGATCAAAGTATCGTTACCCTCGCCACCGTTGAGAATATCGGGAGTATGGATACCCTCAAGATAATCGTTGCCATTAGTACCTTCTTCGATAATTCCAGTAACTACCAGAGGATCTGTGTTTTGAACACCGTCAAGATAGATGTCGTCAAAAGTAAAGTTAACTGGATTTTCCAGAGTTACAATCGTAGCTCCAGTTGCAGAAACTTTTAACTCACCTGTAATTCCATCAAAGCTGAGGTCACTGACACTACTGAAACCGTAGATAGACTTATCAATATCAATTGTGTCTCCTTCATCGCTATTGAAGTCAGTGATGATATCTTTTTGGCTGTTTCCACCCAAGATAAAAGTATCAGCGCCAGCACCACCTGTCATAGTATCATAGCCCTTACCACCATTGAGAATATCATTTCCCTCACCACCATAGAGATCGTCGGTGCCCATCTCCCCATAAATAGTATCGTGGCTGTGATCCCCATAGAGAACATCAGTGCCCATACCACCCTTGAGCAGATCACGGCCCCAACTACCATTGAGAGTATCATTGTCTTTACCACCGATGAGTGTGTCCTTAAACGCTCCACCATGAAGAGAATCGTCGCCTTCACCACCATCCAGATAATCCGGGCGATCGCCACCTTTTATCGTATCAGCGCCATTACCACCCTCAAGAGAATCCTGGCCATCGCCACCATCAATAATGTCAGCACCACCCTCACCATAGATAGTGTCATTACCACCCAGACCAACAAAAGCGTTGGCATTATCATCTCCTTTAATTGTGTCATCATACACACTGCCAACGATATTCTCAATACTGTAGAGCTGATCATAAGTTCCAAAACCATCACTGACTTCAGCATAGCTACCGTACTCATTAGTACCCACTATTTTTAAATCAGCATTAATACCAGCCTGGGAATGGGCGTAGTTCGATGTATCAGAACCATCACCACCATAAATACGGTCGGTTCCTTGTCCACCTGCAAATTCATCGTCTCCCGCAAATCCGTACATTACATCATCACCAGCAGTCTGTGCTGTACTGCTGCTTTCATAGCCAGCAATGACATCGTTATGTTGTGTCCCATACATATAGTTGCCATTATTGCCGCCGCTTATCTCATATTCACCATGGGCTCCAATAACCATAAATTCGTTTCCTAGGTTTTCACGCTGTGCCGCGGGAATCTGGAGGGGTGTATTACTTTTATAGTCTTGTGCATCTTCAGAATCAACTATCAACGCTCGGCTTTCAAGACTACTATACCAGGCTTTCTTAATATCTTGGTTATCATTATTACCTTCAAGGCTACTGAATGCATCATCCAGTTTAACCGTTGCAATAATGTCAGTGGTTAAATTCTGATCATTCTCCCCTGGGTCCCAAATAACCTGGAACAAATTATCGCCATTAAAATTTTCATTCAGAGAGATCGTACCACTTGTTGGTTTGGGAATTATTATGACATCCTCGACGGGGTTAAAGTCTGTGATGGTGGCAGAACCAGCTGTGTCAGCTTTCGGACCTACAACTGTTTCCCCCTCATTTGAGGTGGCTTTGAGTACATCAAATATTGTCGGTACAATTTCTTTAGTAACTTTGCCGATGGTTCCTAAACCTGGAGTAAGTGTAAAAGCTAGGTCAGAGACATCTCCAGCCAAGCTCAGAGCTAGATTTCCCCAGTCAACACCCGATCCCGAAACTACAGTTGACTCTCCCAGGGTGGAATCACCCAAGAAGAAGGTATCGCTGCCAGGCCCACCAGTTAGCTGATCGCTTGCACCATTAACCAAACTACCTGAGTACAACAGGTCATGCCCAAGACCTCCAATGAGGGTGTCACTTCCACCTTTACCATAGAGTGCGTCATTACCATCTTTTCCGTCAAAGTGATCGTCAAATGAGTCATTCCAACTTCTAGTGACTGACCTGGTACTATTTGTGCCGATCTGAACATTCCAACCTGCTCTCCTGTGATCGTGACTACTAATTCTGTTAGCTGAATCGTTACCAATAATCTTATCGTAGAAAGTATATTTTTCATACAAGACACGACCGTAACTGCCATCTGAATATTCGTTACCATTCGTATAATTACCAGTTATGTGTTTCGGGGTTGTATTTTCATCAAGACGGAGCTCGTAGTACTTACCTGTAAACCAGTAATATCCGCTTCTATTTGAGAAAAAAGTAGAGCTTGACATTGTTATTTCTCCTTAAATTAATCGTTTGTTGTTTGCTTGATTGGGCAGAAGTTGTTTTCTTTTCCCTTGTTGATATTAGTATTGCAGAGATATCCGGAAGAAACAATACATAAAAGTTCAGGAAAGTTCAGGAGTTTTCAACCTGAATTTTCCTGAACTTTTTAGAGAGAAAATTTATCTAGCAAATTTCGATTTTTTCCAGAAACTGATGCAGGGATAATTCACTCTGGGACTGGAAATTAGCTATTTGAAGTAGATGTTAATTTAATCTTTTATAAGTATTTATTACTCAGTATTTCGGCGTATATATACGACAAATGTATGATGGTATTTTGGCTGATATCTACGCCAAATGTAAGAGAGTTTTATTCAGGAAAATTCAGTTTTATTCAGGAAAATTCAGGTTTATTCAGTGGTTGAAAAAATCAACAGAGAAAATGTTCTAGAGTACCCATTAGGAGGAATTTACAGCAGTTTTTTTTGAACAGGACTTACGCATAACCGCTATATATAGTAGGGGTTAACGGCCGTTAACCCCTACAAGTGTTATATGGTTCCATACTTTGTGTAAGTCCTTTTGAAGTAGAAAACAGTAGTAGCGCGTCCAGACTAAAATTGTGGGTAAAACCTCCCCCCTCTCCTTGCAGGAGAGGGGTTGGGGGAGAGGTCTTCATTGACTCAAAATTGACTCAAATTTACCCACATTTTCAAGCTAGACGAGGTAGTAGAGCGTCCAGACTAAAATTGTGGGTTGAAAAAACCTAACCCCCCAACCCCCTTCCCTGGTAGGGAAGGGGGAGAAACTCCCCTCTCGGAGCAGGAGAGGGATCGGGGGAGAGGTCTTAACCAAGCAGCAAACTTACCCACATTTTTAATCTAGACACGCTACTAAAAGGGTTGTTGTATCTGACTTGAGGTCATCTACCTGAAAACTGCTATAGGAATTGCTTCCACTCCCATCTTCAATTTAACCAAGGACGAGTAATTTCCTCTAACTGATTAAATTCTTCCTGAGTCATTTCCCAACCTACTGCTCCTACATTTTGTCGAACTTGTTCAGAATTTTTACAACCAGCAATGGGAATTACACTATCTTGAAACACTAACCAATTGAGTGCAACTTGTGCCGGACTTTTGTCATATTTTTCGCCAATTTGTTTTAACAAAGACATGACAGGTGCAATTTTTTCTAAACCACTCTTCTGAAAACGAGAATCAAATTTACGAGCGCCCATAGGTGGCTTTTCGACGGTATATTTGCCTGTTAATAATCCTTGAGCTAAAGGACTATAAGCTAAAATTGTAATTCCTAATTCTCTAGCTTTATTCAAAATTCCTTTAGCTTCTATTTGACGAGAAAGCAAAGAATATTTCACTTGATTTGTTGCTAACATTACTCCCCGTTTTTCCAGAATTTCAAAAGCTTGACGCATCTCTTCCGCAGAATAATTACTAACACCAACCGCTTCAATTCTTCCCTGCTTAACCTCATCTGCCAAAGCATTTAATAAAGTTTCTTGACTCATCAAAAATGTGAACGGCCAATGTACTTGATAAAGAGTAACTTTCGGCACTATTAATCGTTTAAGACTAGCAGTTACAGCATCAGCAACAGACTCTGGAAAAAAACGCCAAGGTACAGGACCATATTTAGTAGCAATTTGCACAGGTTGTTCAGTTTCTTGCATAAATTTTCCCAGCAATTCTTCTGATAAACCATTGCCATAAACTTCAGCAGTATCAAAGAAATTTATGCCAGCTTCTAAGGAAGTTTTAAAAGCAGCTTCTACTTCATTTGCGCCATAATTACTGCCATAATTCCAAAAAAGTTTATCGCCCCAAGCCCAGGTGCCGATACAAATTGGATTAACAGTTATTCCTGTTTTACCTAAAGTAGTTGTTGCCATGCAAAAAAATTTCCTAATTACGGTATAATGATTTGTTTAGTAGTAGACTAACACATCTAAAAATGTAGGTTGGGTTAAACGGAGTGAAACCCAACAAAACCTTAATAATGTTGGGTTTCGGTTCCTCAACCCAACCTACGCCTAGACAAGCTATTGTCAGTCAAATTTCTATCTAAGAAGCTATTTTTAGAACTACTGCGTGGAACCGATGAATCCTAAAAACCTAACCCCCCTGCCCCCCTTCCCTACAAGGGAATGGGGGTTAATTTCTAAGCCTCTCTCCTCGTAGGAGAGAGGTTTGGAGAGAGGTTTTTATGAGTTGACAAACAGTTTCTAAATAAATGTTAATTCATTACTATTAATATAGCCATGACAATCGAAGATTTACAAGTCGGAAAACCAGATAATATTGACAATCAAAAAATTCCACCCAAACTTAATTTATTCACCATGTTTAGATTAGGTTTCTATCAAATGGGTTTGGGAATAATGTCAGTTTTAACTCTCGGAGTTTTAAACCGAGTAATGATTACTGAATTAGTAATACCAGCCACAATCGTAGCAATAACTTTGTCATTATATCAATTTATGGCACCAGCAAGAGTTTGGTTTGGTCAAATGTCTGATGCTAAACCTTTATTTGGTCAGCACCGCACTGGTTATATGTGGATAGGAGCAGTTTTCTTTACAGTGACTGCTTTTTTTGCTGTGCAAGTTATGTGGCAGGTTGGTGATAGTTTAGCAACTAATGGTTGGACTAATCCTACTTATTTTTGGATTGGTATGTTAGGTTTAATGTTTATAATTTATGGTTTGGCTTTAAGTGCCAGTGGAACACCTTTTGCTGCTTTATTAGTAGATATTTCTGATGAAGATAATCGCTCTAAAGTTGTCGGTATAGTATGGTCAATGTTGATGGTAGGAATTATTATTGGAGCGATTACCAGTAGTATTTTACTTAAACAAGTTGGTGTGGATGCGCCATTAGAAACTGTTAAAGCATCTGTTAATAATTTGTTTATTAAAGTACCGGCAATTGTATTGATTTTGGCTTTTGTTGGTACTGTGGGAGTTGAACAAAAATACTCTCGTTATCGCAGTCGTTCAACTATTGCTAACCGGGAAGATAAAATTACTTTGGCAACAACTTTAAAGATTTTAACAGCTAATCGGCAAACAGGTTTATTTTTTACATTTGTATTCGTACTAATTATTAGTTTATTTATGCAAGATGCAGTTTTAGAACCCTATGGTGGAGAAATATTTTCTATGCCAATTTCTGAAACTACTAGATTGAATGCTGTTTCGGGAATGGGAACTTTAATTGGATTAGGTACAACAGGATTTTTAGTAGTACCGAGATTGGGCAAGAAAAATTCTTTAAAAGTTGGATGTGTGGCAACAACAATTAGTTTTATCTTGATAGTTATGTCTGGCTTTACTGGCAAGCCTTCTTTATTTAAAAGTGCTTTATTTTTGTATGGTTTAGCTGCTGGTTTAACTACTACTGCTTCTCTCAGTTTAATGTTAGATTTAACCGTGGCAGAAACAGCAGGAACTTTTATTGGTGCTTGGGGATTAGCACAAGCAATGGCACGAGGATTATCTACAGTTATTGGTGGTGCTGCGTTGGATTTTGGTCGGCTTTTATTTGATGTACCAATGTTTTCTTATGGATTAGTTTTTGTACTAGCAGGAATAGGAATGATAATGTCAATTTTTCTCCTAAATAGAGTCAATGTACGAGAATTTCAAGACAATGCAAGTGTGGCGATCGCTACTATCTTAGAAGGAGAATTAGATTAGAAAATAAAGATTTTGACTTTTTTAAATACCCCCTTATATCAAATATAGTTGAATACTTAATTGTATAGTTGGGGGTGGGGAGATGGGGAGATGGGGAGATTGAATATTGAAGTAATTATAGAATCATAAACATATTTTATATAACCTGGTTCTATATTACTAGGTCAATCCTCTCTCTAAAAGCTATGCTTTATAAATATCTTTCTTAACATAAAACTTAGACATTACAGACAAGTTATGTGCAGGTCTTTAAAAGGCTTTTTTCACAGAAAAAATGTATTCATGCATTACATTTGTTTTGAGAAATTAAGTAGTTTTGCCTAGCTACTATAACTATTTCTCCCTTCTCCCCTGCTCCCTGCTCCCCCGCTCCCCCTCTTCCCATAAGGTTTTCAGGAGTTCCTTATAAGGGATAGCTCTAAAAGGGAGAGGTAATTATCCATTAATGAATATATTCTAGTTCTTCAGCAATATTTTCTAATTTCATTAATACCGATGTTTCGTCATAGGATGAGTCTACAGAAAAGTTTTCAACAATCTCAAAACCAAATTTAGCCCAGAAAGAAAAAGCATTTTGGACTGCAACGAGAGACATAGAATGATAATTAAGTTTTACAGCAACAGATAATAGATGGTTAAATAGTTTGGTGGCAATACCCTGTCCAGAATGACTTTGTTTAACAGCCATATCATGAATCAGCAAATTTGAATTTTGAATTACTTCATCAATCTTGCTATCTAAGCTGGGAGCAGAGTTTGCGGGATATGGGTGTGATAAACAAAAACCCACAACTATAGAATCAACTTCAAATACAAAGCAAGTTTCAGGAGAAAGCATATTTTTCGCGCGTAGGACATCAATAGACTCTGCATTCGTCCTACGGACACCAGTAGACTCTGTAATGGAAGGATAAGCTTGCTTTTCAATTTCAGCAATGCAACCCCAGTCAGATTCAATTATTTGTCTAATCATATTTTTGTTTAGCGTTAATAAAATAGGATTGCTATATTCTCAGAAATTAACTTTTGGGTTTTGGTTCCTCAACCCAACCTACAAAGTATTATTCCCTATTCCCTATAACCAGTTACCAACTAAAATAAAAGTTGACCAAAAATAAGGATGCTCAAATTCTGGATTGATTATTCCTGTTTGAGCATCCTTTAAAAGTTGTTGTTGCGCTCGACTCAGAGCTTCTGCTTTAGTAATTTCTGGGTTTGTTAACTCTTGATATAAATTTTTCATCAATGCAGCAGTCGCTTCATCACTCACATACCACAGACTAGCAATGGTACTCCTTGCACCTGCTCTTACAGCAATTCCTGCTAATCCTAATGTTGCTCGGTTATCTCCAGCAGCGGTACGACAAGCACTCAATACTAATAATTCTATTGGTCGGGTTTGTTGAATACCTGATTTAATCATATTTCGTAATTCCTCAACATCAATTTTCTCATCCCAAGTCAAAATAAAAGTATCTTCAGCATTAGAACTAAATTCGCCGTGGGTTGCTATATGAATTACTTGATAAGTAGTATTAGCAATTTCAGTATTAGCTTTATTTTCTGTAAACGACTCATTAAGTAAAATCTCACTGGAAGTTTGATTTTGAATATCCTCTAATTCTTTTCTCACATTCGGCAGCGGTGGAAAACCTTGACGACTTTCAGTTATTCCCATACTCAGTATTTCCAGTTCCTTTCGTGCTAATGGTTGGGGATCTATTAACTCCAGACTAGGAGCGATCGCCACATTATACTTCTGAGCTAAATATTTCTCACCATCATAAAGACTAGCTAAAGGAATATTACGCAAGTTTCCTTCTAATACAAATACTAAAGTTTTTATCTGATTAGCTTCTAATTGTTTTTCAATAGGATTAATTAACCAATTATATACTTTTTGAGCGGGTTCCCAATAGTTTTCGAGAAAAATTCGTTTTTGAGGATTTGCCATAGCATCCAGCAAATTTTGAACAGTTGATTCTACTTCTAGTTTTGATATATTTGTTGTGTAATAAACTAGAGGTTGTTCTGGTATAGCTAAGATTACTGCCAGGCGATCGCCCAAAACAATTGTATAGAAAATAGCTGCATTTTTATCTACCCGATCGATTTCTACTGGTTGAGCATCTAAACAAGCATTCCGAAAAAAGTTATCTAGTTTAGCTAACTGCAAAGCTTCAATTACTTTTCGTGCTTTTCTCAAATTTTCTTGATTAATAATATCTTTTTGACCAGACTCAGACGGTTGTAAAAGTAAATCTACTAACTCACGATAAATTGGTTCTACACTATCTCGAAAATCAAACTTTAATTCTGAACTTACGGCAACTATATCACTGCGCAGAGTACGGATAGTTTCTACTGCTTGAGAATAAGCTAATATAGCGTCTTCTTTATTTTCTTGAGCTGTCAAAATGCGACCTAATTGCCATTTCCACTGATAAACAATATCAGCAGCATTAATAGCTTGAGCTAAATTTAAAGCTTTTTCTGTTAAATCTTTCGCCTCATTCAATTGTTGGTTATGCTCATATAATTTTCCCAAATTGCCTAAAGCATAAGATTCGGCTCTTGTGTCTCCTAAATTTCTTGCTTGTTGAACTGCTGTTACCAAATAATCAGAAATTTTTGCTGTCGAATATAATGGTTTATTATTGCTATTTGCTAATACTATTATTTGTAAACTTAGTAAACTTTTAGCTAAATTAATTCTGGCATAAATGGCAAGTTGAGAAATTGGTAATTGATTCAGTAAATCATCAATATTTCTTACTGATTCTGTAGCAGCGAAATATTTTTTTTGTTGTACGAATAGATTTAACTGATTGAGAATTGCTTGAATTTTAATTTCTGCTACAGGTGATTCCTCTATTGCTTCTTGATAGAATAAATTAGCAGCTTCAGGATTTTCTAAAAGTATAGCTGTATTACCTAAACTAATTAAAATTATGGCTATTTCTTCTGGTGCTTGTAAATTTTCTGCTATTGCCAAACTAGACTCTAAAACTTTTTGAGATGCTTGTACCTGACCTGTTCCTCGTAGTACATCACCTAAACTTTGTAATGCTTTTACTTTAACTATAGTATCTGGCTGGTCTTGCAAATTTTCTTTAGTTATTTCTAACTGTTTAAATGCCTGAGAATATAAACCCAATGCTTGTAAAGCCTGAGCTTGATTTATATTACTACGAATCAATCCTAGATAATTTTCAATCTCTTTATAAATTTGACTGGCTTCTTTCCAAGTATTTAAAGCTGCTTCTGCTTGACCAATAGATAATAGTAACTGACCTTTTACTTCTAAAACACTAGCAGTAAGTTGTGCTGTTTTTTGATTATTTGATATTTGTTGAATTAAATTTAAACAGCGATTAAGTGTTACTTCTGAATTTTGCCATTCTCCTAGTTTGAGATAAACTAAACCTAAATTTCTGAGCGCTCTTATCTGACCATAATCATCTCCTAGATTTGCATAATTATTAATAGCTGCTTCTAACAAAGGTATACTTCCAGAAAAATCTCCTTTTTCAAAAAGTTGTTGTGCTTTTGCTTCCAATCTACTAGCCGATATAGTTGATGCTTGAGTTAGTATATCCCAATTTATTTTGCTAGCTTTGAATTGATTATTGTTGGGAGAAATCGCCTGAACTTGTTTTGTTTGAATTCCCAACATTAAGGCAGAAGGCAGAATAAAAAAGGCAGAATAAAGAAAGCAGGTTTTAAGCATATATTTAACCAAGAATAAATTCAGTATCAAACTCTATTATTGCTCTAGATTTCAAAGTACTGAGATAAACTTAAATTAAATCCGAGCAACACATTTTCACCAGACAATTCTGTGGGAAGATGACGCACTTCCACATCTTGCTCTCGACGATAAATTTCTACCTGCTGGTCTTGGGGATTAATCAACCACCCTAATAAAACCCCTGCATCCATATATTCCATCATTTTAGAACGCAACATTTTTAAATTATCAGTTGCTGACCTTAATTCCAGAACAAAATCTGGCGCTATAGGCGGAAATTTACGCCTTTGTTGTGTAGTCAGAGACTCCCAGCGTTCTCGGCGAATCCAAGCTGCATCTGGAGAGCGGTCACTACCATTAGGTAACTTAAAAATAGTCGAAGAACTGAATGTATAACCTAGACCAGTTTGTCTATTCCAGATTCCCAAATCAATAATTAAGTCAGCTTCTCTATTGCCACTTTCACCTCCAACGGGGGACATAATAATTAATTCTCCTTTAGTATTACGTTCAAATTGTAATTCGCGGTTATTTTGACAGATTTTGTAGAATTGTTCGTCACTCAGTTTAACGGTGTCTAAATTTAATGTTAAAAAACTCATAATTTCAGTTTATTTGATTGTTATTACTTATCATTATACCATGTGTTTTAAGCAGTCAGCAGTAAGCTATCAGCTTCATTACCAATAGATAATTTACAATTTATAATTAGAGATAGTTTTCATTATTAATTATTAATTATGGCTCTCCTAGACTGGTTATAGGTTCTTAGTAGTTTAAAAGACCTTAAACCCTTAAAGAGCAGAGTATTTAACCAAATAAAAAGGTATTTTTGTTATAATTGCTTTTTTCTATGACCATTTTTTGAATTCCAAATTCCAAATTCAAAGTTCAAAAATTTTGGTTCGTTCCTTAATTTCAATAATTGTTTAATTAAGGATTCAAGACTCATTCGTACCTAACGAAAAAATCAAAAATATTTTCCTGATTTCCAGCGTCTGACTTTCCTGCGGAATGCTGCGCAAACAGGCAGAGGTGATAATGAGCGAATTAATAATTTTTAATTTTGAATTTATTTGACCAAATAATTAAGGTTTAAAGCCTCTCCTTTGAAGGATAAACAAGAAAAAATTTTCCTTTTATTCAATCCTCTTCCTTTTAGGGATAGGTAATTATCAATTATCAATTATCCATTATCCATTATTGAATATAATTCTTACATAGCAAAGTTTATGGAGTTTATTTTCTAGTAATTTATCACAGCCATCCTAGAATATCCTTAATTATTAATTGTTAATTAATAATTATTAATTATTTAAAACGCTCTATATCTAAGATAAAAATATACACCATCTTCCTGCCAAGAATCTCCATTAGTATCTATATCAATAAAAGGAATTCCCCAATCTAATTGAGCCGAAAAACGAGTTCCAACTTGAAATCTTAAACCCACACCAACAGAAGATAAAGTATCCTCAATTAATTCTAATTCATTACTATTCCAAATAGTACCAAAATCAACAAAAGGAGTTAATTGTAAAGTAGCATCCCACCTTCTTACTCGCAGAATAGGAAACCGAAACTCAGTAGAAATAAACATACCATTATCAGCAAGTAAAGCATCCTGACGATATCCCCGTCCACTTAATCCTCCTCCTAAACTAAACTGTTCTTGGGGAAACAAACTTCTGGGAGCTAACTGAATATCTGACCTAATTAAAAAAACTGTTTCTGGTGCTAATAAACGTAAATATTGTGCTTGTCCTCGCCAAGAAAAATATCTCCCATCTGGAGCTTGATTATTCACAGTAGCACCAAAAACATTTATCCCTAGAGAAAATTCTGACCTTGCCACAAATACATCTGTGGTACTTCTATAAGCATATTCCTGAAAAAAACGCAGTGAAGAAATATTAATTTCCCCGTCATCTTCTGCACCAATAGAACCTGGAAAAGGTTCATCTAAAAGAGTAGTTTTTGACTCTTCTACAGAACCTGTTAAACCTACAGCAATTTCTGTACTAGGAGTTTGATAAATAGGTTGGCGAAAACTCATCTCATAAGTCTGAGAATTTGTATCAATATCTAGTTCATTAAAAGGATCTTCAATAATTTCACTACTCGTACGACGATGACGCAAACTAATAGTACCATTTTTAGAATTAATTGGGAGAGTATAACTCAAGTCATCAAGAGTATCACTACCTTCTGTACGATAGTAAGTAACATTAAAGCGATCGCCAAACCCAGTCAAGTTATTATGAGAAATTTGACTTTGAAGACGAACAGTACCTACACTAGGAGAACGTAAATTATCAGCAGAAAGTTGAGCAAAAAAAGCAGGTGCTTCTTCTACTTCTATTTCTAACCTACTTAAACCAGGACGAGTTCCTGCTGTTAAATTAGCGGATAATCTTTCAATTAAGGGGTTGAGTTGTAGTAACTGTAGATATTGAAATAACTGATTTTGATTTAGAGGTGTTTCAATACCAGGTTCAATACGACTGCTAATATAACTAGAATTAAGTCGTTTCAGTCCGGAAATTTCAATTTCTTCAACTTGTCCTTCAATAACTTCTATAACAACAGTACCATCTTGCAAAGTTTGTGGTGGAATAAAAGCTCCAGAAGTAACATATCCTTGGTCAAAATATAGCTGAGTTACTGTTGTTTGTGCTTCAAGTAATTCTGCAAAAGAAATAGGTCTATCTGTAAAAGGTTTGAGAACTTCTGCTAATTCTGTTGGACTAAAAACTGTACTACCAACAACAGCAAATTGGTTTACAGTAATCTTGCCAGGAATTTGCAGAGGAGGAGATTGGGGAGATAGAGATGGAACTGGTTGTGGTTGGAGTAAATCATCTGGTGGTGGTAATGGTTTTACTTGTGGTAAGGGTTGAGGAATAGGGTTAACTGGTCTAGGAGTTATTTGAGCAATCACAGGTTTAGAAACAGAAAAATAGGGGAAAAAAATTAGAATTATTATCCAGACAATCATATTCAGTTATCAGTTATCAGTTATCAGCACTCAGGAGTCAGCACTCAGGAGTCAGGAGCTAGCAAGGAGCTTTTTCTACACCTTACTAAAATCAGCAAAGTCCCCTACTCCCTACTCCCTACTCCCTACTCCCTACTCCCTACTCCCTAAAAATAGATAACAACTAGGATGAATTAATTGTGGACTAGCTGAATTAATTCTATTTGCAGTAGATGTCAGAGTTACTTTACCAGATTGAGTCATAACCCAACCCATTGCCTGAGTAATTTTTGGCAAATTCTGATTTTTTGGCCTACGATAAACCATCACTGATTGTTGAGACTCAGACATCACCACTTTTGTGTCCTCTTGTGTATTACTTTCCCACCCCACAGTTCCCCTCAATACTGTCAATGGTTGAGTCGGGTTTGGGGGAAGACCACCTTTACCTGTAATCACAAAAGAACTTCCTTGTTTTTGCTCACTCGTTGCTACGCATAAATTTTGTGCCACTAATGACTCAGCATTTATGACCGTAGCAGATAATTTTACTACCCCTTGAGTCGGGTCTACCTGAGTATTCAGGTCTACCGAACCATCAATACCCAAAGCTGAAGTCGCAGTAATTTGGCTACTATTGTCGAGAAACACACCTTCTGCAGCAATGGCAATACTACCGCCTTTACCTTCTAAAGCATTAGCACTAATATTACTATTATCGAAAGCAATGATAAATTTAGTATCAATACTAATATCGCCACCTGTAGCAGAATTGGTAGCATTTGTAGTAATTTCACTATTATTCGTTAAGTTAATTTCTGAAGCTCGTATAGTAATATTGCCCTGGTTTCCAGCAGTAGTTTCAGCGCTGAGAGTACCATTGTTGAGCTGAATAGATGGAGCTGTAATATTCAGGGAACCTGCTTCCCCACTGTCAGAACTGCTAACAGTGATAGCGCTGGAGTCACCAGTAAAATCACTGACTTCAGAGAGAACAATGCTGTCAGTGGCGTTAATGGTAACATCTCCACTTTGACCCACACCAGACGTACCTGCTCCGATTTGCGCACCTTTTATGAGGCGGAGGCTTTCTGTATCAACAGTTAAGTCACCACCGTTCCCTGTTGCCCCAAAGAAAACCGTGGTAAACAAACCAGTGGGAATTTGACCATTAGAGTTAGTACCTATCAAATTAATTTCTGTTGCTGTTAGTGTTAAATCTCCACTGTTACCTGAACCAAATGTTCCTGTAGTAATTGTTCCTCCGCCTCGCAGGGTCAGATTTTGGGTATTGACTGTTAAGTTGCCTCCATTGCCTGTTGCCTCTGGTAAAGAAACTGAGGTAAACAAACCACTAGCAATTTGACTAATAGGTCTAACACCTATCAAATTAATTTCTGTTGCTATTACTGTTAAATCTCCACTGTTACCTGAACCAAATGTTCCTGTACTAATTAACGCTCCATCTCGCAGGGTCATACTTTGGGTATTGACTGTTAAGTTTCCACCTTTTCCTGTGGCACCAGGGAAAACAGTTGTGAACAAAGAAGTGGGAACTTCAGGATTTTGGCTTTCGAAGACAGATGATAGTTCTGGAAATAAATTCTCACTTATACCATTACCAGATAACTCAATCTCTCTAGCATTGACTGTAATCTCGCCGCCTTGACCGGAACTGAAAACTCCCGCTTGAATTGCTGCTCCGTCCGTTTGTATTAGACGTTCGGTATTTATTGTTAAGTTGCCACCTTTTCCTGTAGCTCCCAATTGAACTCGACTGTCTATACCACTGGCAAAGTTACCATCTGGGGAGATTCCAGATGCTTTGATTTCTCTGGCATTGACCATAATATTTCCCCCTTGACTTGCACCGGATGTAACTGCTAGCAGTCTCCCACCATTTTTCAAGGTGAGACGTTGAGTCTTAATTGTTAAGTTTCCTCCTTTTCCGGTAGTTCTGGCGATATCGTTATTATTATTGCTGTCAGCACTAATAAAACTGTTAGTAACTTCAACATCAACAGCATTGATTTCAATACTTCCACCTTGTCCTTCTCCAAATGTTGCTGTCTTAATCTGTCCTCCATTTGCGAGTGTTAAACCTGGACTATTGGTTGTGATATTTGCTCCATTGACTGTTGCACCTATTTCCACATCAGCGTTTACTAAGCTGTCATTTACTTCTATTGATTCGCTGGCGGTTAATGATATGTTACCTCCTAGTTGGGTTCCTAATGTGTTGGCTATAATTCTTGATTTTTCTTTTATTTGTATCTTTTTTCCTTGTATTTGTATCTCTCCACTTCCTTCTCCACTTACGTCTACTACTGCATTATTTTTCACTTCAATGTTGTTCAAATTTTCTACTTCTAAATAATTTAATACATAATTATTTTTTGTGTTTTCTAATTTTATTAAACTATTAGCTCCGACGCTGCCTATTTCGACTCTGCCTTGTTTTGTTGTGAGTTTTCCACCATCAATAACTACATTTTTTCCTATTAATCCTAGAGTTTCTCTTGTCGGTACTTGTAATCCTGTTTCTGTTGCTTGGTTAATAATATTTCCTGTTTGGGTTGCTATTTGATTGAAAAATAGGGCTGATGGTGCTACAGATAATAAGTTATTATTTTGTGGGTTTGTGGCACTGAATAATCCATTTTCTCCTAATCTGATTTCGTCGGCGGTTGTGGCGATAAATGAACCGCGAATGTCTAGGCTGGCGTTGGAGCCGAAGAAGATACCGTTGGGATTGATTAAAAATAAGTTGGCTGCTCCATCTACTCCTAATTTTCCTAATATATTGCTGGCATTATTCCCTGTTATTCTAGTTAATATATTTTCAATTCCTGCTGGATTTATGAAGTAGACGC